>JADFGO010000006.1 GCA_022567655.1 Candidatus Neomarinimicrobiota bacterium | reverse complement strand
ATCCCAGACGCGGTTGCGTCCCGGGCCGCCGCTCTTGGCAGTAACTGTACCCGTGATAGTGTTGGCATCAACAACGACAACGTTAGATGTGCTAGGAGCTGGACCGGATCCGTTTTCGAATGTCACTTCGGCCCCAGCCGCAAAGCCCGAGCCGCTGATAGTTATTACAACTATCATGGTGCCCGATTGCATTGTGTTCGGGGCAATACTCGTCACGTTAACACCTGCAGCGGGCTCGGTGAAGGTGACCGTGGCCGTATCTGTAATCGGTACCCCGTTCAACGTACCCGTTACTGTTGCCGTCCCTGCCGTCGTGCCTGCTGTCAGCGTCGCCGAGTATGTGCCGTCCCCGTTATCCGTGACGGCGCCAATGGTACCCAGGTCCGTGCTCAGCGCGACGACATCCCCGCCGCTGGTGAGGCTGTTCCCGTCCGCATCTTTCAACTGCACAGTGACGGTAGACTCGCTGGTCCCGTCTGCCGTTATCGACGTCGGCGAGGCCGTGATCGTGGAGGTCGTCGCATCCGCCGCTCCTGGCGCTACCGGTTCGCTGTCGTCTATGGTCACACCGAATCGAAAGAGCACTGAGTCGATCGGGTTGGCAATCGTGCGTGTAGAGCTACCCGCGAACAGCAGCCCAACCGGGTTATTGCTCCCGTCGTTAGTCACGATCAGGGACCCGGAGTCGCCTCCCGAGCTGAAATCCCCGGAGCTGGAGCTTATGACAATCTGCTTCACAAACTTCGCAATGAAGTTTGAGTTGCACATAAATGGTCCACGAGACTTGTAGCAGACATTCACAGTGGCGTTAACTCCGACAACCTCCCCTGTCGTAAGTCCAGTCGTCCGCCCGTATTTCTGCACCGCTTGCTCTAACGCTGCCGAGACAGTAGCCGAATTTGGCGTCCCATACCCTTCATGCGGGGTAGAGTTGCCGAGCAGATCCGTCGAGGAGATTGCGATTGCGGCGTCAATAATGTTATCACTGCCGTCGAACAGGATCGGCTCAAAGTCGGATAGCTCGCCGATCTTGTCGGCCGGGTCCTCGCCGCCATCGAAAGAACCCGGCTGTAGCGCACTGTCGCCGAAATTAGCCTCATTGAGGTTGGCGTAGACGTGGTTGTTGCTCAGGGCGAACACGTTTCCGTCAGAATCTTTGACCCGCGCCCCGATGGTGCCGGCGGTAATATCCGGATGACCGGTTGAAACGCCAATTGGTACAGGTCGGGGCTGCCTGGCCTTGGGGTCAGTGTCAGTCAGTGCAACGAACATGCCGGTCACTTCTACAATAACCGGCACTTCTTCTATACTGGCAGGTATCCGCGCACTTTTTGCCAGAGTATTTGTCGTGATAAATACCACGATGGCCGGTTTGCCGTCTTCAGTCAGTCCGGTGGCTGTGCCCACAGCGCCGGAAATAGCCAAGAGGCGATCTGTATGACGGTCTTGAATAGCCATTACAGCTTGGATTTGGCTCGCTGAGGCTAATTCCAGTAAGGCCTCTTCTTGAGGAACAGAGGTGACCTCCGTCGCTTGATCGCAGCCAACCAAAAGCAGGCCAGCCAACAGCATAAGGCTGAGAAGGATGAATGGTCGCGAGAAATGAAATCGTTCTGAACGCATCTTTAAATTCTCCTGTCTGATAATCTTGATGTATTAACGTTGCTAATATACGCGCTATCGGACCTTATAACAAGTAAAAATTCCCTGTCGCCCGGCAAGCTCAGGTATCTGTCAGTCGACCGACTGAAATCAAAATCTTGATTCTTTGAGTAAATCATCTTACTATATTTCAAGGGTGTCTCCCCTGCCTGTGTAAAAGGACTTTATTCAAAAATTCCTTATCGGTTTATGCTCCCTCTAACTTTACCCTTCTAACATCTTATCGGTTAACATAGAAATTAACTTAATCATTATATTAGCTTAATTGTCCTCTCCATCAATCAAAATCTAATTTATCGCAGGCTCAGGCAGCCCTTGGCTCCTTTCCATTTACGTTTACTCCGACAGAAGATAGGATGTTTCGAAAAACATCTTTCAAGACTTTATTCTTCATTAAAAGTACTCCCCCCGGCATTCTTATTTCTTCTTTTTCTCTCTCCCTTCCACGTCTTTAGAGCGTAACAATAAAGCGTTGAAATTTCAGTATCGTCAAGGTATATTTCATAATCCTAAAAAACCAGAATAGATATTTATACTAATTCCAAAAGGAAGGGTAATGAAAAAACAAACTATCATTTTATCGGTAATATTCCTTGGCTTTTCCTGCACCGGCACTAAAAGCATCAAAGATGAGAGTTCATCTGATGCCGTGAGTATCGCAGCCGAGGCGCAGAATTACCTTGATTCCTACACGAAAAAATTCCTTGAGCTTCGATACGCCTCTGCCGAAGCGGAATGGAGTTCGAACACGATGATTATAGAGGGTGATACAATGAACGCCTACCGCACCAACAGGGCGAATGAGGAATTGGCAATATTTACAGGAAGTATAGAAAACATAGAAAAATCCCGCGGCTTTCTGAGTAAGAGAGATTCATTGGAGCCGCTTCAGGTGAAACAGCTCGAGGCGATCCTTTACGGTGCCGCCAGCTCACCACAGACAATACCGGACGTCGTGAAAAAGAAAATCGCAGCACAAACCGAGCAGGTAGAAAAGCTCTATGGATTCGATTTTAAGATCGATGGAGAATCTGTGACCACCAACGAAATAGACGAAATATTAAGAACCTCCGCAGACCTTGACGAAAGGCTCGCCGCCTGGTCTGCATCCAAAGAGGTCGGAATCGAGCTGAAAGAAGGGCTGACGAACCTTGTTAGCCTGAGAAACTCCACCGTTCAGGCTCTCGGATATGATGATTTTTTCCAATATCAGGTAAGCGATTACGATATGACGGTCGAAGAAATGGTCGATCTTATGAACAGGTTCAATCGTGAGCTGAGACCTCTTTACCGGGAGCTCCACACCTACTGGCGGTATGAGCTTGCCGGGAAATACGGCGAGCCGGTACCTGATTTGCTCCCGGCTCACTGGCTGCCAAACAGGTGGGGTCAAGACTGGACCGCCCTGGTAACCGTCGAGGGGCTGGACCTGTCTTCCGCTCTTGCGGAAAAGGATGCCGAATGGGTAGTTAGACAAGCCGAGAGATTTTTTGTGAGTCTCGGATACGACGAGCTGCCTGAAAGCTTTTATGAACGCTCGTCTCTATATCCACTCCCGAAGGATGCGAATTACAAGAAAAACAACCACGCCTCAGCCTGGCACTTAGACCTTCAGAATGACGTCAGGTCACTGATGAGCGTCGAGGCAAATCCGTCCTGGTATGAAACGACCCATCACGAGCTTGGTCACATATATTACTACATGGCTTACACAAATGATGACGTTCCGCCGTTACTGCGCGGAGGAGCAAACAGGGCATACCATGAGGCGATCGGCAGCCTGATAGGGTTGGCAGCTATGCAAAAACCGTTCGTAGAAGCTATCGGGCTGCTGCCTGAGGGAGGAAAGATAAACGAAATTCAGGCTTTGATGGCAGAGGCGCTTAATTACGTGGTCTTTATACCCTGGTCAAGCGGCGTAATGACCATGTTTGAAAAAGAACTATATGAGTCCCCGCTCGATCCGGCGGTTTACAACAAGACATGGTGGAGTCTAAAGAAGAAATATCAAGGGATAGTGCCGCCCTCCGCAAGGGGAGAGGAATACAACGACCCGGCCTCAAAGACTCATATAAACAACGATCCCGCCCAATATTACGACTATGCGGTGTCGAACATTCTTCTCTTTCAGCTCCACGATCATATAGCGGCAAATATCCTGAATGAGGACCCGCATGCAACAAACTATTTTGGGAATAAAGAGGTTGGGAAATTCCTCTGGTCGATCCTCGAAACAGGGGGGAGCGCTGATTGGCGCGAACTGTTGAGAGAAAAAACGGGCAGCTACCTCTCGGCACAATCGATGCTCGAATACTTTGAGCCGCTCATGGTCTGGCTGCAAGAACAAAACAAGGGCAGAGAGCATACTCTTGAAGATATTTAGGCATATCAGAAATCCGCTCTGATTGAAAATTTCCCGGATATATGAGGAGAGTAAAAAGCCCGTACTCTCCTGTGAGTTTTATGCGCCAAAAACAGAGACCGGCTTTCAAAAATTATACAAGGTATTCAACCGGCTAAAAGAGATCTCACCCGGCTTTTATTCTGTCACATACGGAGCTGGGGGCAGCACGGCCAGACCAACTCTTGACCTTGTGAGCAAAATTCAGGACGAGTACGGCGTTACGGCGATGCCTCACCTGACTTGCGTCAACCACTCGAAAGATTATCTCGAAGAATATATCGACACTATCAAAAAAAGAGGAATCGAAAACATTCTCGCGCTCAGGGGAGACATGCCGGGAGGAGGAAAGTTCGTTCCTCATCCCGATGGATTTAATTACGCATCGGAGGTGGTCGAGCTGGTAGGAAAATTCGAACATTTTTCGGTCGGAGTAGCCGGTCATCCCGAAGGTCATCCTGATTCAACATCTGTTGAGGATGACCTCCTAAATCTCAAGAAAAAACTTGATGCCGGCGCTGATTTCGTCATTACACAGTTCTTTTTTAATAACGACTATTACTTCGAGTTTGTTGAATCCGCCAAAGCTATAGGCATCGACAAGCCGATAATTCCCGGTGTGATTCCGTTTGTAAACTCAGAACTCGTGATGCGCTTCGCCAAGATGAACCACACAAAAATACCCGGGGAACTTCAATCTAAAATGTTAGAAGCCGGCAGCGATAAAGATAAATCGACAGCACTTGGCATTGAGCAGGCAACGGCTCAATGCGCTGAATTGCTTGAATCCGGGGTTCCCGGTATTCACTTTTACACGCTTAATAATTCCAAGCCGACTATAGCGGTGATAAGAGAATTAGACCTGTAGCCTCTTTTTTCCTGTAGATCATTTTTCGGCAACACAAATCCAGTTGAGTGCGAAATCTCCCGTCTTAGCGGGGAATTGTTTAGCCGTCGCAAGCATTAGAGCGCGGGTTGTCTCAAGCGCCCGATTCAGGTGTTCTCTTTGTTCTTCCTGCATTGTGAGCCTTTCTGAGAGCGCTAACAGCCACTTGTAGGATTCATGACCCATGGCAAATTCCTGAGAAGAATCAGAATAGACTCTTATGCTTGAAAAACCGGAAGACTCAAATAAATGCTTTATCCCAAACCGGGTATATCTGTAAAAATCAAAAGGCTGCTGATGTTCGTGTAGTGAAAACGGAGCAACGAGAAAAACCTTGCCTCCGGGCTTCAATACCCTGAACATCTCGTGCATCACAAGCGGCGGGTCGGGTATATGCTCCATCACCCACACGTTCAATGCCGCATCGGCAACAGAGTCTTTTAGCGGTAAATTTTGAACGTCCCCACGAACGGATATATTAGAAAAATCCCAATTCTCATCGCCTATACCAAGGTCAAGTCCAACATAATTAGAATTTTCAAAGAACATTGCCAGCTCACACTGACCGGCGCCTATATCTATTATGGTAGAGCCGTCTTGAATTGAATTGGAAAACGCTAATATTTCTTCAAAGATAAACCGGTTTCGCGGATCATCCTCGAAAGCGCCGTGGGTACCGACCATGAACTCAACCCACCTGTCATATAGTTTGGACGTTTGTTCATCCGAAGGAATCAAGCGTAAGTTATCGTTAGGATTTGAGTTGTATCAAGACTTGGAAGTTTCGTCAGACGGCTCTGTGTTCGATTCTTCCTCTTTTTCTTCATTTTCTTCATTTTCGTTATCATTCACCTTTTCCATCACACGTGTCACCGACGCGATAGAATCTCCCTTGTCAAGCCTTATAAGCCTGACTCCCTGAGTCGCCCTGCCTATTGTTCGTATAGTTGCCACCGGCTGCCGGATCATTATTCCGTTCTCGGTAATAATCATCAGATCGTCTGAATCCACCACTTCCTTTATCGAAAGCATTTTACCTATCTTTTCGGTCGTCCTGATGGTCAAGACCCCCTTACCGCCGCGCTTCCTGATCGGATAAGCATCGATCCCGGTACGCTTCCCATAGCCGTTTTCGCTCACCGCCAGAACGGTGCCGGAACGTTTAATAACGATCATGCCGATAACTATATCTTCATCTTTTTCCAATTTCATTCCCCGGACGCCTCTTGTTTTTCTGCCCATCGGACGGGCGTCCGTTTCCGAGAATCTTATCGCCTTTCCTTTTGACGAACCGAGTATTACGTCGTTCGAGCCGTCTGTCAGCCTGGCTTCGATAAGCTTGTCACCCTCAAGAATATCTATGGCGTAAATACCCCCTTTCATCGGTCTTTTATATGCCGATAGCACCGTTTTTTTCACAAGACCCCGCTCTGTTGCCATGAGTATGTAGTGGTCTTCATCGAACTCTTTTACCGCAAGAAATGCTTGCGGGTTTTCTTCCTTTTCAAGCTGAAGGATGTTCACTATAGCCCTGCCCCGGGATGCCCGCCCGGCTTGCGGCACTTCGTGAACTCTCAACCAGTGACATTTCCCTCTGTCTGTAAAGATCAGCAGGTGATGGTGCGTGGACGCTACAAACAGGTATTCCACGAAATCGTCTTCTTTGGTCGACGCCCCCTTTAGACCTCTTCCACCCCTCATCTGGCGCTTGAAACCGCTTACCGGAAACCTTTTGATAAAACCTTTGTGAGAGATAGTTATTACAACGTCCTCTTCCGCTATCATATCTTCAATGGAAAATTCGCCTTCGTCTTCCACAATTTCCGTTCTTCTCTTGTCACCGTACTTTTCACTGATCTCCCGAATTTCCTCTTTTATTATCTCCATGCGCAGCGTTTTGTTATCGAGGATGCCGCTTAATTTTTCTATTAGTTTTAGCAGTTCCTTGTATTCGTCCAGCAGTTTTTTCTGTTCTAAGCCGGTCAGAGATTGAAGCCGCATTTCCAAAATTGATTTCGCCTGTACCTCGGAAAGCTTAAACGAGCTCATAAGTTTATTTCTTGCCGTCTCCGGAGAATCGGATTTTTTGATGACCGCTATGACCGCATCGATATTATCCAGCGCGGTTTTCAATCCCTCGAGTATATGCGCCCTCTTTTCAGCTTTCTTTTTGTCAAACTCGGTTCTCCTCAACACCACTTCGTGTCTGAATTCAATGAACGGAAGGAGGGACTCCTTGAGGTTTAATACTTTTGGCTGACCATCTACCAGCGCCAGGAAATTTACCGCGAAAGTGTTTTGAAGCTGTGTGTATTTGAAGAGCTGATTGATGATAACGTCAGGTATGACATCTTTTTTTAGATCGATTACTACTCTGATGCCGTCCCTATCAGATTCATCCCGGATGTCCCGAATACCCTCTATAATCTTATCACGAACCAAATTTGCCATTTTCATTATCATGTTGGATTTATTTACCTGAAAGGGTATTTCTGAAACTATGATCGATTCCTTCCCCCCCTTGGAGGTTTCGACACTTAATCTTGCGCGAATCTTCAGCGAACCCTTGCCTGTTTTATAAGCCTCCGCTATCCCCTTTTTGCCGTATATTATTCCACCTGTCGGGAAATCCGGACCGCTCACGAGGGATATGACTTCTTCTAACTCAATGTCCGGGTTGTCTATAATTGCGATCAGCGCATTCGAGATTTCGTTAAGGTTATGAGGGGGGATATTTGTTGCCATTCCTACGGCTATCCCGCTCGATCCGTTCATGTGCAGCTGCGGGAGTCTTGTAGGAAGGACAGACGGCTCTTGAAGACTGTCGTCAAAATTAGGCACGAATTTTACTGTATCTCTATCGATATCCCGAAGCATTTCCTCGGCGATCTTGAACATCTTGGCTTCGGTATATCTCATTGCCGCTGCGCCGTCGCCGTCAACGGATCCAAAATTCCCCTGGCCGTTTATCAAAGGATACCTCAACGAAAAATCCTGCGCCATGCGAACGAGTGAATCGTAAACCGCGGTATCTCCATGCGGATGATATTTGCCCAAAACTTCACCCACTATTCTGGCGCATTTCTTGAACGGTTTGTTGGCTCTCAAGCCAAGATCTTCCATGCCGTACAGTATGCGCCTGTGTACCGGCTTCAGCCCGTCGCGTGCATCCGGGAGCGCTCGTGACACAATTACGGACATCGAGTAATCAAGGTACGAACTCCGCATCTCATCGACGATATCTATAGGAAATATTTTTTCTCTTTTAATTGCCATTTCTTATTGGCGTTCCCTTAAATATCCAGGTTTTTTACGAATCGCGCATTCTCTTCTATAAATTTTCTTCTCGGCTCGACAACTTCTCCCATCAAGTCAGAGAAGACTTTATCCGCGACTGTTGTTTCCTCAAGCGCAACCCGCAAAACCGTTCTGGTCTCCGGGTCCATGGTTGTTTTCCAGAGTTGATCAGGATTCATTTCTCCCAGCCCTTTGTATCGCTGAATATCGACTTTATTTTTCCCGTTTTTCGATAATTTTTTGACTATCTCTACCCGCTCTTTTTCATTATATGCGTATTCCTCTGACTTTCCCCTCTTTATCTTAAAGAGCGGCGGCTGTGCGATATATATGTGTCCCTCCTGAATCAGCTCGCGCATATGCCTGAAGAAAAATGTCAGGAGAAGCGTTCTTATGTGGGCGCCGTCCACGTCAGCGTCGGTCATTATTATTATCTTACCGTACCGCAATTTTTCCAGATCAAAATCCTCGCCGCTTATGCCGGTTCCAAGGGCTGTGATAAGCGTCCTGATTTCATTGTTACCCAATATTTTGTCCAGCCTCGCCTTTTCGACGTTTAGTATCTTCCCCCTCAATGGGAGCACCGCTTGATACATCCTGTCTCGTCCCTGCTTCGCAGAACCGCCGGCTGAATCTCCCTCAACGATATATAGTTCTGTAAATTCAGGGTCTCTTGTCGAACAATCAGCCAATTTTCCCGGGAGGTTTCCTGAATCCAGCGCCGATTTTCTTCTGATAAGCTCTCTCGCTTTTCGCGCGGCTTCCCTGCTTCTTGCCGACAGTAATGCCTTGTCGATGATCTTTTTTCTAATCGGCGGGTTCTGTTCGAAAAATTCAGTCAGCTGTTCATATACAATACTGTCAACAATACCTTTAATTTCGCCGTTACCGAGCTTTGTTTTCGTTTGCCCCTCAAACTGCGGCTCCGCAACTTTTATGGATATTACGGCAGTAAGCCCCTCGCGGCAGTCATCACCCGACAGGCCCTTGGACGGGTCTTTAAACTTGTTGTCCTTTATTCCGAAATTATTAAGTACTCTTGTCAGGGCCGTTTTGAATCCCGATAGATGTGTGCCCCCCTCGATCGTGTCTATGTTATTGACAAATGAAAAGACATTCTCCGTGTAGTTATCCGTATATTCCATCGCAACTTCTACTGGAACATCATCGCGTTCGGCCTCAAACCAGATGATCTTATCGTGAATCGGGTGTCTGCTCTCATCGAGATATTTTACAAACTCCACAAGCCCTTTCTTTGCCAGATACGTCTCTGTTCTGCCGTCTCTTTCATCCGTAAGAATTATCTCCAGCCCCTTGTTTAAAAATGCCAGCTCGTGAAGTCTTTCGGAAACGATGTTGAAATCAAAATGTTTAACCGTAAATATTTTATGGTCGGGCTTGAAGGTCGTTTTAGTTCCGGTTTTCTTCGTCTTCCCGATCTTTTTCAGCGGTCCCTTGGTGACGCCGCGAACATACTCCTGCATGTATATAAACCCATCCCGCGAGACTTCAACTTTGCACCATTCAGAGAGGGCATTCACAACCGAGACTCCGACCCCATGAAGGCCCCCGGATATCTTGTAGGAACTTTTTTCGAACTTTCCACCGGCATGCAGGATAGTCATAACCACCTCAAGCGCCGGTTTTTTCTCCTCCGCATGCATCTCAACCGGTATCCCTCTTCCGTCATCCTCTACCGTAACGCTTTCATCTTTATTTATGGTTACATGCATCTTGGTGCAAAATCCTGCAAGCGCTTCGTCAATACTGTTGTCTACCACTTCGTTCACCAGGTGGTGCATGCCGCGCCTGCCGATATCGCCTATGAACATAGCTGGTCTCTTGCGAACTGCATCGAGTCCCTTTAAGACCTGGATTTCTTCTGCGCCGTATTCTGCGGATCCCTTGTTATTCTCTTTCATATTTACCTGAAAATTATATCCTTAATGGCTTCTTCGCCGATCAACTCGTTTATTTTTTTTAATATCTCTTCTTTCCTGTATGATAGTTCCTGCCTCCATGCGTCATTCGAGACGATTACTATCAGCTTGTCTTTGTCTACGGTTTGAAGAGTTGTATTTGCATTAATTAGATCACCGACCGCCTCACCCCAAACATCCCGCGCCCTGTTGGATACGACGGATTTTCGAATCCCGATTTCCTTGATCACCTCGTCTAAAGCTTCCGATAGCCAGGGCATCAGGACAGCCCGATAATATTTACATCGGTGTCTACCAATTCAGACCATTCCTCAAAATCAGTAGTAGTAATTATTACCTGACCGACATTATTTATGTATTCCATTGTCTTCAGGGCACGGCTCCTGTCGAGCTCCATGAAAATATCATCGAGAAGGTAGATCGGTTTAACCCCGGATATTTCAGCTGTATAGTTTCCCTGTGCCAATTTCAAGGCGACCAAGAAAATTTTATTTTCGCCCTTTGAGCCGAATTTTTTTAGTTGCCTGCCGTCGATGTTAAATGAAAGACTGTCTCTATGCGGACCCCTAACGGTATATCCGCTCTCATAATCTGACGATCTTCGTTCTCTGAATAATCTTAACAGCTCTTCTTTATTTCCTCTCATAGATGGATTATACGCAATCGTTCCTTCTTTTTTGCCCTCATTAAGCGCGCTAAATATCGTTTCAAATTCCGGAGATATTTTTTCTATAAAGTCGTTTCTGTCGCTGATAATTGAATTGCAAAGCTCGCCAAGCTGCTCTTCTATTACATCCAATGTTTCTTCGTCGGACCTGTTTCCGGATGCGGCTAACCCAATTGCGGAATTACGTTGACGCAGGAGTGTCCTGTACGATACCAGTTTATTCAAGTGGCTTGAATTCACCTGCGAGATTGTCAGATTCATAAACCGTCTATGGCCGGAAGGCGAGCTGAGAGTGGCAAGCATATCTTCAGGGGATAACATCACAATAGAGTGTCTTCCAACTATATCGCTATACCTGCTAACCTTTTTCCCCTGACTCTTAACTGATTTTCCGGTATCTCTTGAGAAAGATACCAAGATAGTATCATCTACCCCATTATCAGAAATAAACGTACCTGTAGACATAAAGAAATCGGAATTAAACCTAACCACATCATCATCTTTATTCGAGCGGAAGCTCTTTGTAAGCGAAAGATAATAAACCGCCTCAAGAATTGTGGATTTTCCTACGCCGTTATCGCCTGTAATTACATTTAATGATTTCGAGAAATCTGTCTCGAAGTTTTCGTATACTCTGAAATTTGACAATCGCATTCTATCGAGATGCATCACTCGATATGCGTCATGCTTCTTCGGTCAACCTGATTGGCATAAGAAGTATAGTATATTTCTCATTTTCCAATTGATCAGAAGGATAGATTAACCCGGCACTTATCGGGGCTTTCAAGCTCATGATGAGATCTTTCGTATCTATTTGCCTTAGTATATCCTTAAGATACTCTGAATTAAATCCTATCTCTATATCTTCGCCGCTGTAAACACATTCTATTTCTTCCGATCCTGAACCACCTGACTCCGGATCAGCAGATGATATTCTAAGTTTATTGTTGGATATACTAAGTTTTATTTGCTGTGTTGTCTTATTCGCAAAAATAGAAACCCTAATTACAGATGACAGAATACTTTCAACACTAACTGACAGTTCCTTATCATTTTCAGAAGGAATCACACTATTGTAGTCAGGATATTTTTCATCAATAATCCTTGTATAAAAATTTGAATCACCGATCGTTACCATAGCATGATTTTCGCTGATATAAAACTGATTCTCATCACCGTTAACTAAAGAATTCAGTATAAGATTCAGGAATTTTTTTGGTATAATAACTCCTGAATTCATCTTGGAAGTAGATAATTTATCATTAGAGAGCTTAGCCAACCTATGTCCGTCAGTAGCTACGGTAGTCAAACCGCTTCCATTAAATTCAAACAATACTCCGGTCAGAGCAGGTCTCAACATATCAGCGCTAACCGCAAAAACTGTTTTTTCAATGATTCTATG
Source organism: Candidatus Neomarinimicrobiota bacterium (assembly GCA_022567655.1). Lineage (NCBI taxonomy): Bacteria > Pseudomonadati > Fidelibacterota > Fidelibacterota bacterium. The sequence goes on along the minus strand of JADFGO010000006.1, from coordinate 33,076 downwards.
AAGAGTGTCGTTATCAATATCAATCTGCTGTTCATCTTTTAAATCAGGCGTAGCTGGAAAATCTTCAGCAGATCTACCGGCAATAGAATATCTCCCGCTTGAACAATCTATTTGCACATTTTGTTTATCATCAGAACTAACTTTAATCTCACCTTGAGGCAAGACTCCGATAATATCATTCAAAACTTTTGAAGGAACAGCAACCGATCCATCATCCGAATCTTTTACATCCACCTCGCTAACAAATGTAATCTCTATATCCGTAGCAGATATTTTTAATCTCGAGTCTTTTACACTAAGTAAAACACAAGTCAAAATAGGCAAAGTAGAACGGACTGGAACTACCCTATTAGCTCTTTGAAGTTCCTTATAAATCGATTCTCTTTCTATTGAAAACTTCATTGACCAAATCCTTATCTAAAAGAAAAATCTATTTCAAATCAACGAATATAACTAAGGATATAAGTTACTACTCACCACTGAAATTGACAATACATTTATTGACTTATAATTATAAAAACTGCAGAATAATACTTATACTAATAATAGTGTTAATAGTATAACATTAGATACTATAAATACATTAAGAATATATACTTACCTACTGTAAATATCCTTAACATAATGTTAGTAAACCGGATAGATATCCAGATTAATTTTTATATCATCGCTCAATTGTATATTAAAAATTGACTAACAAGAATTTAAACATCTTATTAACGTGCTCGTTAACATCTTATCAATAATTTATTTACATTTTGATATCAATATATACTTCATTACGGATTGAATTCAGCCATTCATTATATACTTTTAATCTTTTGTTCCTTACAACCATGGATTCAATTTCATGCCAATTATTTTCTAATGAAAGCGGTCCTCCCTCACGGTAATCGATTTTTTTAATAATATGATAACCAAAATCCGTTTTGAATGGAGCACTAATATTTCCAACTTGCAGCGTATCCAATACAAAGGCGAATTGAGGTATATTTAGAGAAGCAAGATCAAGCCACCCGAGATCTCCATTATTAAGCTTCACCTCAGGATCGTCACTGTGTTCCAACGCCATCTTTTCAAACTGATCGCCCGAATTAATTTTTTCGATGATATCGTTCAATAAACTTATGACACGATCTTCATCTGACGTACTTGTTTTAGCCATTATCAAAACATGTTTGACGTTAATTTTGTCGCCTCGCCTCTCTATCATTTTAATGACATGATATCCGAATTCGGTTTTAACTATCTTGCTTATAGAGCCGGGCAGTAGAGAATATGATGCTTCCTCAAATTCAGGTACAAGAGTTCCTCTCTTCATAAAACCAAGCTCGCCCCCGTTAACGGCTGAATTAGTGTCGTCTGAGTATTTCATGGCTATTTCGTCAAAATCAGATCCGGTTTTCAATAATCCCAGGAGGCTGTCGGCTTTCTGATATGCGATGCTGTCGGCGCCCGGGCCTGCGACAACTTCTTTCAATATATGACTTATCTTTACAGCAGGTTTCAGTTCAGGAAGACTATCAGAATATTCAGAGAAAAATTCTTCAACTTCTCGCCTGTTTACAGACATGTCGCTGAACTTCAATTGTTGAACTTTGTCAACTAATTTTTGTTTTCTGATTTCTTCACGATAATTTCTTTTGAGTCTGTTTAAAGAGTATCCTATGAGTTCTTCTACCATTTCGCGTGAGCCCGCTCTTTGTATTATTCCTTCTATTTGATTGTCCAGCGCCTCTTCAATTTCCCTGTCACTAATCTCTATGCTGTCTAACTCGGCACGGTCGAGTAATATTTTTTGGTCCACAAGAGTTTTAAGCGTCCTGCGCCAAATACTTTCATACCTGCTCGGATTTCTTATTGGATCTATCCTCATACGCAGCGCCTGTGTTTTAGCAAACTGATCCACCTCACTTTTCAATATGATCTCGTCTCCGACCACAGCAGCGATACCGTCTATTACCTGGGAGGCAAGGTTAGGCGCGTTAGCCATAAAACAGACGAATATGAGAGTGTTGAGTTTATTGCTGATCAAGGTATGATTCATTTATGTAGTAATCGACGGACAGCCTAAGGCTGTCTAAGATTTGATAATACAATATATTTTGTTTATGTATTTTAAGTTTTTGAATGATTTCGTCTTTCACTTCATGTATCGGTATTAGAGATTCAGCTTCAAACCGGTCAAGAATTTGTAGAACGTGGTACCCATACTCGGTAGCGATAGGTCCGACAATATCTCTTCTTGAGCCGAAAGCATTAGATGATATCTCCTCAATAACATCGTTTCTACCGAAGGTTCTTAGTGTGCCGTGATAATTATTTAACAGCAAAGACATTTTCTGATCGTCGCTTGTGCTTAGAGCGTCTTTCAGGTCGTTTGCTGTCGTTTCATCATCAAGCAGGAAATGATATGCCCTGATTTGCTTTTCATCACGCAGATAAGTTTCAATATTATTTTTATAGAATTCTGCAATCTCCCGATCCTTCACAAACGGCATATGTCTGAACCTATCCTGAAGGTATAAATTGGCAAGAAGCTCCCTTCTATAATTTTCAAGGCTGTAAGACAACAACTCGTCATTAGAAAGATCCGCCTCTTCAGCGCTGCGAGCAAGGAGTTCACGATTCACCCACCCTTCTGCAAGGAGCTTAAGTCTATATTTATCCACTCCGGAGCTTGATACCAATTCCGACAGGTCTTTTTCGGTAAGTTTTGATGAGCCCACCCTCGCAACGATAATAGCGCCATCACTGTTTGAAAATCCTCGATTAGTATATATTCCGAAAATAAGCGCCGCGGAAGCAAGGAATAACAAAAACAAATAAATTCTGGATTTATTACTCAATTTCTGATGTTGCCACTTGGGCGTTTATGTTTTCGAAATAGTAATGCGGATTGTATTTATTTATTAAATACCTGCCGAATTCTTCTGTAAGTCTCTTTATTTCGTCGTTCTTGAAATTAGCAACCAGCCTGCTTTTTGCTTCGCTAAATGGAATATAGCCGGGCGGCACAGCGGACACGATTTTGAATATAGACCACTTTTTACCGGCCCTTAGCGGCTTGGAGATATCACCGACGTTCATCTTGGCGGCTTGTTTTCCTATAGGTCCGAGGCGCTTTGACGTGACTCCCTTGATTATGCCGTTATTCTTTTTCGCCGTGCTGCGCTCCGAAAATTCTAATGCCAGAGACTCCATGTCACCTCCACTCATGACGAGAGAGTAAAGTGAGTCGGCTAAGGTTTTTTCAGAAACCAGTATCTCTAAGATGTCAGAGATTCGTTTTGAAACATAATTGTCTTTGTTTTCATTATAATATTTTAGGAGATTTTCCTCTCTGTCATCGATACGATCTTCAATATTCAACTTTTTGATTTCCTGCCAGACGTAACCTCTTTCTTGCTTCTTTAAATCTTCAGCCATAGAGCTGTCTTCGTCAAATTTATTTGTATATCCGTATTCTGTAATTAATTTTTTGTTGATCTCGTTAACGACTAAATTCTTGATCGTGGAAGTATCCGTAAGAGAAGCTATCGTCCAGCCGGTTTTCGGGTCTTTAATAAGACCTATCAGAATCTGCGTTGTTACATCTTTACCATCGTAAGTCGCGAGTGGTCCAATGGATTTTGCTTCTTCCAAAAACACTACAGGCTTTATTCCGGCCTTATAAGAGCTGTCAGACTGAACATATTCCAACATAAGAACAGACAGGCTTTCAATCCTATCGTCATACAGCTCCGTTCCGGCTGCGGAGTTTAAGGAATTTATAAAATCTTTGCCTGCTTGTATAATTTCATCCTTATGAGTGTTGGACAATCTTCTATTCAGCCCCCTCTCCATTCTTGCAAAAGAACTGTAGTCAACGGTACGGATTGAATCTATCCATATGATGTGATATCCGTAAGATGTTTCTACTGGCTCGGAGACCGATCCGACAGGAAGGGAAAACGCCACCTCCTGGAATGAATCTTCCATATCACCCCACTTAAAGAAGCCTATGTTTCCGCCATCTGTTGAAGTCGTGTCTTCAGACAGTTCGTCGGCTAACGATATAAAATCGTCCCCTGAGGCGATCCTTTCCCTTATGTCGCCGATAAGCTGAAGAGCGTCGGATTTGGATCGGCTAACGTCTTTAGGATTGCTCTCCGCATCAGCATAAGAAATTAAAATATGTCTGCCGGAAATCTGCCCCTGGAGACGCTCATACAGGTCTCTCATGGTTTTTTCATTGACGAATTTATCGAGTACCGCCTTTTTATATACAACGTTTATCATGCTTTTGTTAATATGGTTACTTAATTGTTCCTGTATAGACTCCTTTTTATGGATTCCATCCGAATAGCCCAGCTTTGCGTACAGATATCTCATTACAAACACTTCAACACGGTTTTTCTTAAAGGAGGCCCCCTTGTCAGAAAACCTGAGGCTGTCGCTCGGTGTAATCATATCATAAAGATATAAATACTCATTCCCTATCTTCGCGATGACCGGACCTTTCTCTTTCGGGTGTTTCTTTGAGCAGGCGGATAATATAAAAATCGGGATTAACAATATTGCCAGTATACGATCTAATTTCATTTAACATTTTCCTCGTTGTTTTCTATGTTTCGATACTTAAGCATGCTGGAAAGTTAATTTATGGCGATAATGAATTCAACAGGGTTTTCGCTGATTTGAGTTTGTTTTTATCGGAAAGCTTTGCCCTGAAACTCACCCCGTTTGCAGAATCAATAGTTAAATCATATTTATCCAAACCATCGCTTGTTGACAGAGATTTGAAAAAAATGTCCTCAGGCGAGACTTCTTCATAATCTCCGAGTAAGCCGCTGATCTCCGAGCGCTTAATTTTGAGAGACCTTATCCTTAATTTAGACGATATGATTTTTATCTCGGTTATGTCGAGCAGGTTTTTAGCCTCCTGCGGAATCGATCCGTATCTATCGGATAATTCTTCCCTGATATCCTCGAGTTCAGACATTTCAGTAAGCGAGGCTAATCGTTTATAAAAATCCACACGAACCTCACCGTCCAAGATGTACGAGTCCGGTAAATAAGCATCGAGATCACAAGATATTTCCGTTTCCACGCTTTGCACGGATGATTGCTTTATTCCGAACTCTTCCTTAATTTTATCCACGGCTTCGGCGACAAGCCGGTTATACATATCGAATCCGACGGCTTCCATGAAGCCGCTTTGCTGTGTGCCCAATAAGTTTCCGGCGCCCCGAATTTCGAGGTCTTGCATCGCTATGCTGAATCCTGCCCCGAGATGGGAAAAATTTTCAAGCGTGTTTAATCGACTTATTGCATTGCTGCCCAACTTATGGATCGGTGGGATGAGCAAGTATGCGAACGCCCGTTTATCCGACCTGCCGACTCTTCCACGAAGCTGATATAGCTGCGAAAGTCCAAACCTGTCAGCCCGGTTGATTAAAATGGTGTTGACATTGGGTATGTCGAGTCCGCTTTCAATTATCATCGTGCTCAACAAAAGTTCATATTTCCGCCCCATGAAATCAGACATTATGCTTTCGAGCTCTTTGGGCTTCATCTGACCGTGAGCTATGCAGATTCTGACATGCGGCACCCAGCGCCTGAGCTTCTCATAAATCCGATTGATAGACTTGATTTCGTTATGAACGAAATAGATCTGTCCGTTTCTTTCAACCTCTCTCATCACGGCATCGCGGACAACACCTTCGTCTAAGGTGGTGATTTCCGTGTAAATCGGAAGCCGGTTTTTGGGTGCCGTATTTATATTTGACAGGTCACGGGCTCCGAGCAAGGAAAAGTTGAGAGTTCTCGGGATTGGGGTTGCCGTCATAGACAGGGTATCGACAGAGATTCTCAGATTTTTTAATGATTCCTTCTGGCGGACGCCGAAACGGTGCTCTTCGTCTATAATAAGCAATCCTAAGTCCTTGAATTTAACGTCGGCGGATAAAATTCGGTGAGTGCCGATTAGAATATCTACTTTTCCGGATTCAAGTTGCTTTAATATTTCACTCTGCTCTTTCTTGCTTTTGAACCTGCTCAGGGATTCGACAATAACCGGAAAAGGCTCTAATCTCTCCCTGAATGTCCGGTAATGCTGCTCGGCTAAAATAGTAGTAGGCACAAGCAGGGAGGTTTGCTTTCCGCTCAGGACGCATTTAAATGCTGCGCGTAATGCCACTTCTGTTTTGCCGAACCCCACATCACCGCAAAGCAGCCGGTCCATAGGATGCTCCTTTTCCATGTCAGCCTTGACCTCTTCGACAGCACGGAGCTGATCGGGCGTTTCCTCGAACGGGAAGCTAGCCTCCAAAGCCCACTGCATATCGATGTCCGGGGCGAATGAAAACCCTTTTGAGCTAAGCCTTTTGGCATAAAGCTCTACAAGGTCCCGGGCTATCTTATCGGTGGAAGAGCGGGTTCGTTTTTTTATCTTTTCCCATTCATTGCTTCCGAGCTTGTTTAACTTGGGAACGATACCCTCAGCGGCTTTGTATTTTTGGATACGGCGAAAGTTTTCTACCGGAAGATATATCTTATCTCCGCCCGCATATAAAATCTTCAGGCATTCTCTCATTGCGCCGGAGATTTTTATTTTTTCCATACCCCGGTACTCTCCGATTCCGTGATCAATGTGAACGAGAAAATCACCTATTTGGATTCCGGCAGAATCCCGGACCGGAGTTCCATGGGATATAAATCGGTTGAAAGAGCGCCTCTTCCTGGTGCGATCAAAAATCTCGTGGTCGGTTAGAACGCGTAAATTCACAGACGGAAGGTTGAACCCGGCAGAGAGCGGTGCGGTTTCGATAGCTGTCCCGTCGTTATCGAGTGTCTTGCTGAGGCGCTCCTGATGAAAATCGTTCTCGCATAAAATGAAAACGAAATCCTTATCGGTTTCCCACTTATGTAAGTCCTTGGATAAAGCGCTCATCGAGCTGCGATATCTTGTTTGGGGTGAAGAGTTAAACCGTATCGATCCCGGCGACGAGACGGAGAGGATGTCTGCTCCATCGCTCCCATCAATCTTGTTTTTAATTTCTTCGAGGTCGATGTTCGGATCATCGTCGGCAATTTGTGCAAGCCTGTCATAGCCGTCTATCCAAATCATGGTGTCTGGCGGAATTACCGAAACAAGGCTCTGGCTCGCTCCCTGCCATAGATTTTCGACAAGAAAATCAGGGCTTATCATACTGTTTATAATGTGTTTATGCGACCTCTGCGTGATAATATCAAATTCTCTAATCGAATCTATTGTGTCGTCAAAAAAATCTATCCTCACGGGATATTCGGAAGATATGGGAAAAATATCCAGAATGCCGCCGCGAACGCTGAACTCAAATGGGCGTGATACCATTTTTTCCCGTTCATATCCGATATTAGTCAACCGGGAGATAAGGGTTTCAATCTCGATTTCATCTCCTGCGTTCAGCTGAATCCGGTTTTTAATAAGATCTCCTAATGGCGGGACCATCTCTAACAACCCGCGGAACGTAGAAATAATAAGTGCGTGATCGCCTCCGAGCAGTCCCTGCAGCGCATGGGATTGAAAGGCTTGTATAGTGATCGATTCTTGTCCTATTGATTTGCCGGACTCGGGGAAAAAATAAACGAACTCTTTGCCCAATAATGTTTCTAAGTCGTCTCGATACGCCTCCGCCCTTTTTAGTGATTCGGCCGCAATTAATAGGCTTCGCCCCGTGGACTTGAATGTAGATTTTGCGAGGAACGCCGTGAGGGAGCCGGAGAGTCCGGAGACTTTATATCGCCCCCCAAGCGCAGCTTTTTCGGCAAAGGACTTCGATGCTTCGTCCTTCCCGATCAGCTCTTCAATGAAATTTATCCCTTCAAATACCGGAGCCAAGATTTGATTATCCGCTGTTAGCGCTAAAGGCTTTTAGCGCCACGGCAACGAGAGAGATGTCAGATGGCCTAACACCGGAAATGCGGGATGCCTGCCCGAGCGATTCAGGTTTCATAGAAGCTAGCTTTTCTCTTCCCTCCGATGAGAGCGAACGAATAATTCCGTAGTCAAAGCCGGGCGGAATACTTTTATGTTCCATCTTGCGGAAGCGTTCAACCTGTTCCTCTTGTCTTTTCAAATATCCTTCGTACTTAATTTCAAGTTCGATTTGTTCGCCGGATTCTTCGTCCAGCCTAATTTTTTCTGCGAGCCCGGGAAGCTTATTTTCGATGATCGGCATCATGTCAAGCAGTCGAAGTTCGGGCCGCCGGATAATGCGTATGAGCGTGGACGAATTCACCGCCGGCTTTAGTATAAAAGCGGACAGGTAATCATTTATCTCCGCAGCGGAGACGGAGCTCTTGCTTAGCAAGGATATAGCCTCACGAATTAAAGCCTTTTTTTCCATTGCGCGATTATGAATTTTTTCAGGAATCAATCCGAGCTCGTATCCTTTCTCGGATAACCGAATATCAGCGTTATCTTGCCGGAGAAGAATACGGTATTCTGCGCGTGAAGTAAACATCCGATAAGGTTCGAGCGTACCCTTGGACACAAGGTCGTCTATCAGTACACCGATGTAGCTCTCCGCCCTGTCTGTCACGAACGGCTTTTCGCCATTTATTTTTAATGCGGCATTCACTCCAGCAACAAAACCCTGGGCGGCGGCTTCTTCGTAACCGCTTGTTCCGTTTATTTGACCGGCAAAGAAAAGATTTTCAATCAGCTTTGTCTCGAGGCTGTGGTAGAGCTGGTGGGGAGGGAAAAAATCATATTCGACCGCATACCCCGCTCTGGTAAATTCAACCCGGTGCAAACCCGGCACGGTTCTGATAGCCCTTAGCTGAATTTCTTCCGGTAAGCTCGTCGAGAAGCCGTTGACGTATATCTCATCACTATCAAGCCCCTCCGGTTCGAGGAAGAGCTGGTGAGACGGCCTGTCCGAGAAGCGCACCACCTTGTCTTCAATCGACGGACAATATCTCGGTCCGATCCCCTCGATCGCTCCGGTGTACATCGGGGATTGATCGAGCCCCGATTCTATGACTCGATGCGTTTTTTCATTTGTATGAGTTATATAGGCGGGTTCATTCTTGGGATTAAAATTCAGCGTACGAAACGAAAAGGGGGTCGGATGATCATCGCCGTATTGAATTTGGGTGCTATCAAAATCGATCGTAGCTTTTTTTAATCTCGGCGGCGTACCCGTTTTTAATCTTCCTGATTGAAACCCATAAGACTTGAGATTTTCCGTGAGACCCTTAGCTGTTTTTTCTCCCACCCTTCCTCCATCTCTGGAGCTGAGACCCGTGTGCATTAATCCGTTCAGGAAAGTACCGCATGTGAGCACTACCGCACTGGCCGAGATTGCGCCATGCGTTTTTGTGCTTACCCCGGTTACCCTATCGCCTGATGTAATAATTTCTGATACGGCGTCGCCTATAAGTGTGATGTTTTTCTCGGATTTCACTACATTTTCCATATAAGCGGAGTACGCATATTTATCACTCTGGCAGCGCGGAGACCAGACCGCCCTCCCCTTTGAGCGGTTCAGCATTTTAAATTGTATGCCTGTGGAATCAGCGGCAAGCCCCATCTCGCCGCCGAGCGCATCGATCTCGCGCACAAGATGCCCCTTTGCCAAACCGCCGATGGCCGGATTACACGACATGCGCCCGATGGCGGATGTGTCCATGGTGACAATCGCCACATTGTTTCCCATGCGGGCGGCGGCAAGAGCGGCTTCAACACCGGCATGTCCGGCGCCTACGACTATTATGTCAAATGTATCTTTCAAGGAGATAATTATACGATGATCGTTCGGTTAATCCAAATATCGTAAACTGTTTCACGTGAAACAACCATGTTTACAAAAATCAATTGAACCAAACCCGTTTCACGTGAAACAGTTTCACTTTCCAATGCAGAATTTCCCGAATATTTCGTTTAGTATATCGTCGGTCGTGACTTCACCGGTGAGCTCTCCCAGGTGGTCCATTGCCTCTCTCAGGTCGACGGCTAAATATTCTCCCCCCCGACCTTCCTTTGCCGCCTCAACCGCCATTTGAAGTGATGCAGCCCCTAATTTGATCGCATTCGCGTGTCGGGCATTTGTAATAATCGCGGCTTCCCCGGAGCTGATTTCACCAACACGCTCTGCGATTTTTTCCCCGAGCGCTTCCATCCCCTCGCCGGTTAAAGATGAAATCGAGCACTCTATATTGAACCCGTTTTTTTGTGGTGAAAAGGAGGCATCCCTTTCAAGGTCTACCTTGCTCTCGATTGTGATGTAATTCTTCCCTTCGAGTCTCTCGAATATGGCAAGGTCTTCATTTTCAATCGGCGTAGATCTGTCAAGCAGCCACACTGTCAGGTCTGCCGATTCAAGCCGGGAAATGGACTTATCGATTCCGATCTGTTCGATGTTGTCTCCGGACTCTCTCAGTCCGGCGGTATCTACAAGGCGAATCAAATATCCCCCTAATTCAACTTCTTCCTCGATGGTATCTCGTGTGGTACCGGGCGTAGGGGTTACTATAGCCCGATCACTGTTGAGGATGGCGTTGAGAAGGCTGGATTTACCCGCATTCGGCTTACCGATAATAGGCACAAGAGCGCCTTCTCTCAGAATCTTACCGTATCCGTAATTTTGAAGCAGTCCGAGCGCGTCCGTGTGCAGCGCCTTGATCATTTCGGCTAATTTTTTATTCGGAGTATGCTCTATTTCGTCTTCGGAAAAATCCAGCTCCGCTTCTATCAGCGCAGCGATTTCAATAATCCTTGATCTCAGCGACTTGACGCTTCTCTTTATGTTTCCCTGGATTTGTAGCAAAGAGGATTTATGGGCGGATTCTACTTTGGCGGCGATAATGTCGGCTACACCCTCCGCCTGCGATAGGTCAATTCTTCCACCGAGGAAAGCTCTCTTCGTGAATTCTCCCGGCTGGGCTACCCGGGCGCCAAGATCGGTGATTAGCTCAAGTAGTATTCCCTGTACGTAAAGTCCTCCATGGCAGCTAATTTCCACAAGATCTTCCGTGGTATAAGAATTCGGCCCCCTAAAATAGGTAACAATGACCTCGTCTATAGGTTCTTGCGATTTTCCGTCAATTATAGTAGCCGGCGTGGCAATTCCGTGAGATTTGCTGGACAGATGCTTACTCTTTGGCAGCAATTTATTGATTATTTGTAATGATTTTTCACCCGATATTCTGACAACAGCAATACCACCGATTCCCGGCGGTGTTGAGAGCGCTGTGATTGTGTCTTCGTTTAGCTGCCGGTTTAGCATAGTCCGGATGGAGGATTATTTAATTGTCCGTTTTGTCCTCTGCCTGTTTTTTCTTGCCAAATATTCCGTCGGAGAGATATTTGGTCTGAATTACGCTGAAAATATTAAATAGAGAATAATATAAGTTCAGTCCGGAGGGAAATGTATTAAAAAAGAGAACCAAGAAGATCGGCATAAAATATCCCATAAATTTTTGCTGTTGGTTCATTGTTGACTGACCGGAATATTTTTGCTGGAGGTACATCGTAAAACCCATAAAGATCGGCAAGAAATTAACATTAGCTCCATAAAACGGCAGAGCAAACGGGAGAGTGAATAGCGTGTCCTGGGAAGAGAGGTCTGTTATCCACCAAACGAATGCGGCGCCGCGCAGCTCTATAGTGGAGCGGAACACGGTGAAAAGCGCGAAAAGCAGCGGCATTTGTAACAACATGGGTAAACATCCGCCGAGAGGGTTTACTCCCTTCTCTTTGAAAAGCTGCATCTGCTTCTTTTGCATTGTAGGCTGATCGTCCTTATATTTCTCCTTAAGCTCGGCAATAACAGGCTGCAAATCCTGCATCTTCTTCATGGAGACAAAGCTTTTATGGGTAAGCGGATAAACCAGAATCTTAACAAGAACGGAAAAGAGGATAATTACCAAGCCGTAATTAGGTATGAAAGCGTGCAGCTTCGTAAATGACCAGAGGACAGCCTTGCTTATCGGTCTGATAAAGCCCCATCCGAAGTTCATCATCTTCTCAAGCTCAAATCCGTAACTTTTGAGTAAATCGTAACTTAGAGGTCCTATGTAAACGGTAAATCTATCGCTGCCAATTGCGTATTGTCCGCTTATAGGCATGTCAAGCGAAACCGCAAAGGATTTATAGAGCTCTTCATCCCGCGTATTCTTTCCTGTTGACTTGAGCATAACCCTGTTTGCAGGCATCGTTTCCGGAATAATAGCTGCGGTAAAATACTTGGTTCGCGTAGCAGCCCATGAAACGTTTCCATCGTAGTATTCCCTTTCGACCTTGTTGACTACGGCGTCTAATTCTTCGACGTCATCACCGAGCAATGCCAGTGCACGGGCATACTGCATCTCATCGACCAGATACTTCTCTGTAGACAGCAGGGGCGTATCCCATGAAAGCGTATATCTGTTGTTTATTGTTGAGCCGCTTAAGGCAGAAGCGTCCACGTCAAGTGAAAAATCATAACCGTCACCGTTGAACCTGAACGATTTCCTTATACTGAAGCCGTTCGGCAGACGAAAAGTAAAAGAAATTTCCGCCGACTGGCCGTAATCAAGGGAAATATAAGATTGATTTTCCGGAGAAGGGGTCCAGTTGAGCTTTGACAGATCTACGGTATCCCGGTTTACGTTGACGAATCGAATACCAAGGTTGCCGCCTTTGTAGGAAGATAACAGTTTTGCCGGATTCTTATCGGGTCCCTGATAATTTTTAAGCACCCAGCTAATTATGCTTCCGCCCCCCCTTGAAGACAAGCCGGCAGAATAAAGAGGTGTTTCTATGGACACAATCATTTCTTCGGCGGTGTCGAACAGTTCGGCTTCTTCCGGAAGGGTTGTAATGACCGGGTCGTAAATCGCTGCATCGGAATCGAACGACCGAAATTTCGGCGTGAGCACGGAATCAACGCCAAAAATGAGATTATCAGCTTCGGGAGATACGGGCGGCGGCGGGTTAAGCCATCTTAAATATGAAGGGGTCATTACAAGAATTAGCCCGATCAGAAGAATGGCTAAAACTGTATTTTTATCTGTCTTTTTCATGGTACCATATCTACTCCGCCGGAATGCAGCGGATGGCATTTAGATACCCTCTTGAGAGAAAGAAGCCCCCCTTTAAATGCGCCGTACTTCTCGACCGCCTCGATCGAATATTGTGAACAGGAGGGATAAAATCTGCAATTTGCTCCTAAAAACGGAGAAATTGTCAACCGATATAGCTTCAGCAGGCCGAGAACGGTGTGTTTAGGGATCGATTTAAGATTGAGCATATTTCGACGAAATCCGTGCGGCTATATCTTTAATGGTTAATTCGAGGCTATGGTATGAACTTTCGACAACGGGCTCCGGGGCTGAAAATATTATGCAGATATCACCCGGGAATAAGGCTTTATTGTTTCGATAGATTTCTCTTAAACGGCGTTTGAGTTTATTTCTGGTTACTGAATTGCCCACCTTTGTGGAAACGTGAAATGCGACTTTTCTTGAATGACATCGGTTCCAGTAGGCACACAGAGTGCCGGAAGATATTTTATCACCATAACGGAAAAGATCACTGATTTTTTTTCTTCCGCGAAGGACCTCCTTTTTTGGAAGCCGTCTGTCCAATTTGTCATTTCTTGGCTATTTCTGAGGATACAGTAAGTCTCTTCCGCCCCTTGGCTCTTCTTCTTTTCAAAATTTCCCTTCCGTCGGCAGAAGACATTCTTTTGCGAAATCCATGTTTATTGCGGCGTTTACGGTTACTTGGCTGATACGTTCTCTTCATTTATTGTCCATGTTTCGGTGTTGATAGCTTTTTTCCCATTTTTCAAAGCGGTGAGAAATATACATTAAATTCTCTTAAATGCAAGAATTTTCTCTTTCATAAATCATTGCTATGGCACGAATAGAGGTTATTTTTGAAGAACGTAAATTTATCTTGACATTTACTATTCAACAGGGTTAAATATTTCCAGCGGCACAAGGAGCATGTTAATAAATTGTGGATAACCCAAACACCATCTCTTTCTGCTGGTAATTAGAACAAGTTTTAGAAACACCTAACATATAACTTTAACTGAAACCTATTGGTCTATGCCGTTAGAAGTAAACAAATCCTGTTATTTACGAACAAAAACACGGATTTTTGTTGCCATCTTAGGGTAGATATCAGGATACGGGCAATTTTATTTATGTTTTTCGGATTAAAATAACAATATAACCAAAAAGGAAGAGGAGAATTGTCACTAAACTATAATCAAGATGCATTACACCAGGAGCTATGGGATGGCTGCCTGGAATACTTAAAATCGAACTTAGGAGAACAGTCTTTTGAGACATGGTTCCGACCGATCAAATCTGTCAAATTAGAAGACGGTTTAATGACTTTGCGTATGCCGAATCGTTATCACGTTGAATGGATAGAAAGCCATTACAGCGAAGTCTTACGCGCAGCTTTAAGAAACGCGGGGTATACTGATATAGTTTTAGATTATGTCGTGCCCGCTGATAGTCCTTTGGCGGAGACCTTTAACTCATCTATGGAAAAAAGGAGGGTCGAAAAAGACGACAAAAGCGGACTGAACGACCAATACACATTTGAAACGTTCGTAGAGGGATCCTCTAATCAATTTGCAAGAGCTGCGGCTCAGGCGGTGGGAGATTCACCCGGTAAAACTTCGTTCAACCCGCTCTTCATATACGGGGGGGTAGGATTGGGCAAAACACATCTGGCTCAGGCGATAGGAAATCATGCCCGGGCAACAGGAACGGCTGAACGTGTCCTGTACGTCCCAAGCGAGATTTTCACACTCGAATTTATTAATGCGTTGGAAAAGAGAAGGACAGACGCGTTTACACGCTATTATCGCAGCATAGATTTGCTCATAGTCGACGACATACAGTTTTTTATTAAAAAGGAACAAACTCAGGAGCAATTTTTTCATACGTTCAATGCCCTGTATCAGGATAATAAACAAATAGTATTAACCTCCGACAGACCGCCCCGCGATTTGCTGGGGATGGAGGGAAGGCTGATTTCAAGATTTCAGGCTGGGTTGTCAGCTGACGTTCAAGAGCCCGAGCTCGAAACGAGAATTGCTATTCTTAACCGTATGGCGGAGGAAAATCAAATACCTGTTTCCGCCGATATCATAGAGCTCTTTGCTACAAACATTAAAGGAAATATCAGGGAGCTTAAGGGTTCGCTGATAAGACTGTTGGCTTACGCATCCCTTTCGGCGGTCGAGATTGACCTGCATCTTGCGAGAAGAGTGCTGAAGGAAGTCCTCGGAAGCTCAAAAGCTCAGACCACTATCGAGGATATTATCTCTCACACCGCACAGGAATTCGGAATAGAGTCAAATGCTATTATCGGAAAAGGCAGGCAAATGGAAGTAGCCACGACACGGCAAATAGCTATGTACCTAACCAGGATACTCACAGGGCATTCTCTAAAGACTATAGGGCTGCATTTCGGAGGTAGAGATCACAGCACAGTGATCTATGCCTGTAAGCTGATAGCAGGACGTGTACGCGAGGACAGCGAGTTCAAGGACAGCGTAGAACGGTTAAAGAAAAAGCTGGAATACGCCTCCTCTTAACAATTCCGTAGTCAGAATAAAATATAGCGCAGATTGTAATTTACTGAAAGCTCAGCGAAAAAGCTTGACATACGCTTTTTGTACGCTTATAATACGTACGCATTTTGTTCACTAATTGATAGGAGGCTATGTTGGTACTCACAAAAAAACAGCGGCGTGTCATGGACTACATCGGCAGCTTTCAGGAATTGAATGGATACTCGCCGAGCTACGAAGAGATAGCGGACGGACTCGGATATCGATCTAAGGGGACGGTGCACAAACATTTAAAGCATCTTGTGGAAAAGGGGATGATTACCAAACAGTGGAATCGAAGCAGGTCAATTGAGATCGTTTCAGAACCGTCTGAAATCAAGGCTGTAAATCTTCCGCTGCTTGGACTTGTCGCTGCTGGCGAGCCTATTGTCGCCATAGAAGACCCCACTGAGGAGATAAGCGTACCGGGAGATATGATAGGATTCGGAAGCCACTACGTCTTGAAAGTCAGGGGTAATTCGATGATAGATGAACAGATAAGGGACGGTGACTATGTAATTGTGGAAGAGCGATCCAATGCCGAAAGCGGCGAAACGGTAGTCGCGCTTGTAGGGGGAGACGAGGCGACTATAAAGAAATTCTATCCGGAGAACGGTAAAATAAGACTGCAGCCGGCGAATGAAAAAATGTTGCCGCTTATACTGCCCGCCGACAGCGTACAAATAAGGGGGGTAGTAATAGGCATCCTTCGAAAATACCTATAGAAAGGCGGTTAAGGCAGCCATGGCGATAATAGCACATATGGACATCGATCAGTTTTACGTTTCAGTCGAACAGGCGAAAGATACAAGTCTTAAGGGTAAACCGGTGGTTGTTGGTGGAAGCCCGACTGGAAGAGGTGTTGTTGCCTCCGCATCATATGAAGCAAGGAAATATGGAATTCACTCAGCGATGCCTATGTTCAGAGCATTCAAATTATGTCCACACTTGATCAGAATAAGCGGGAGGTTCGGTGAATATTCGCGATATTCAAACAGTGTCTTCAGCATATTGAAAGAATATTCTCCGCACGTGGAGCGGACGAGCATCGACGAGGGATATGTGGATCTGACAGACTCTATAGAAGCGAATGGAAACAAAGCGTTAAACGTTGCAGAAGAAATCAAACTAAGAATTTCAAGAGACTTGAAGTTGTCGGTATCGATCGGAATAGGAACCAACAGAATGATGGCGAAGATAGCGTCAGATCATGCAAAGCCGGAAGGTATTTTAGAAATACTTCCGGGAAAAGAAGCCGGATTTCTCCGCCCTATGGACGTTGGCGTTATACCGGGCGTTGGTCCTAAGACGCGCGAGCGGTTAAAGAATTTGGGCATAAGATCAATAGCCGAATTAAGAGGTTTAAGCGAAAAAGAACTTCGCAGTAGATTCGGGATACACGGGGAAGGTCTATATAAAAGAGCCAGAGGGATTGCGAGCGATAAACTCTTGTTGGAACACAGGAGAAAATCCATAAGCAAGGAACGAACATTTAGAGTTGATGTTCAAAAACCAGAACGATTGGCAGAAACGGCGTCAAGGATGTGTGCTGATATATGTCGCCTCATGAAAGAGAAAGGTTTGACGGCAAGAAGTATCGGGATCAAGATGAGATTCGAAAATTTCGATACTATCACACGGACAAAAACTCTCGCCCGTTCGAGTAACGATACGCTAATAATTCAGAATCTCACCGAGCAGATGATTTATTCGAACTTCAAAAAAGGAAGAAGTATACGCCTGATAGGCGTGAAACTGTTTAATTTTGAGCCGGAAAATTTACAGATCGACTTATTTCCCGAAAGATGATCTGAACCGAAAACAGATCACATTATATTAAAGCCTGTATCCCCAAAATAATCTATCAGTTTCGATATGACGTATCCAATAACAATTCCAACTATAAGGACTGCTGTTAATATTCGGGAATTTACCACTTCCTTGCTATAACCCTTTTTTATAGCAATTATCGAAACAAAGTATCCAAGTCCGTTTAAAAGCCAGATAACAGGCAGCGAAAGGACGCTTACGATGATAGGGCCGACCAAGGGAACAAGGCCTATCATTATCATCAGCCCGGCGAAAGCGCCTGTCACCCATCCGACAGCTATGATGCCCCCGCCGATAATTTTCTTTGGTACACCGAAATAAACTCCGGCAATAACGAAGATAATCAGCAGCGTCCATACAATAATGGTTTTACGGAATGCCCCGAAAAAATCAGACAGTGTATTTTTCATAAAAAACTTATAGGGGGAAGACGCGTTAAGAGATCAGGTGACATAACCGTTGAAGTGATTCGGCTGAACATGCAGGAAAAATAATTGGGTAAAGTATATAATGCAAACAGTAGTTTTCCGGTTTATTGTGATATCCATCTGACCTTGTGGAACTGTTTAACCTTCAATCCCTCGGTGCAATTGAGGCACATTTCAATTGACTGTCTGTCTTTTAAAACTGTTTCACGAAATTGGTTAAAGTTATCACCATCCCAGACACTATTTATTTCCTCTCCGGTTGCGTCGCCTAACTTGAAATCGACGTCTTTGTCATAACAGCACGGAGCGATCGAGCCATCCCAGTTTACCATAGCCGTAAACCAAATGCGTTTGCAGCCGGCATGCCAATTAGCTTTAAGCGTCCGGGACCCGTTGGTGACATCATACCGGTTCATGCTTGAAATGGTCGGTAGAAATTTCTCTGCATCGGCGTCGGTGTAGACCTGCGCAGTTTTAAAAGAATATTTATCAGCTCCCAGTTCATTAGCCATTTGGCTTATACGTTCAACCTCATGCTGATTGTGCTTGAAAAGTAAAAATTGGATGTGAATTATAGGACTCAGGGCACCGGTTCGTTTCTTTTCGGCTGAGAGCAGCCGAATAGCAGCGAGTACTTTTTCAAAGTCTCCACCTATCCGATATTCGAGATAAGTTTCTTTTGTGGCGCCGTCAAGTGAAATAATAAGTTCGCTCAAGCCCGAATTTATCACTGCTGCAGCCTCCGCCCGGGTTCTAATGTAGTGCGCATTTGTGCTTATGACCGTTGCAACATTATTTTCGTACGCATACTTCACCTGGTCAAGGAGCGTTTTATTCAGGAACGGTTCGCCTTGATTCCAGAACATTGCTAAAAACAACGAATCCTTAGTAGAGTTTATGAGTCGTTTGAAAAGATCGAGCTCCATCATTCCCTTATTCCTTTGCATCATCCCATTGCCTGATGGGCAGAGCGGGCACTTTAAATTGCAATAATTAGTAGGTTCTACCATGAGAATAAGCGGGTTACCCCAGTGAACGACTCTTTTGAAGTAGCGGGAAAGATAAAATGAGGTGGCGACCAAAAGGGCGTTCCATAATTTATAGGCACTGACCACACGTGCGTTTCGGAGCGCCGTACTAAGCATAACTCTGAGCCGAGATGAAGATAATTTTGAACTAACTGCTCTTAAGAGGATTGCTTGTTTGTCCTTTCCATGTGAATTTCCCTAAAGCACCCCAGGCGCCATAAATTACAACATAAAATGGATGAATCAAGAGGGCAAGGGGAAAATATTTAAGAACGTTTCTGTCTCCGGTGAAAGATGAAAATGTGTATAAAAGTGAAAATTCCGCCGTTGATTTCAAGAGTAACGAGACGGCTAAAACTGCAGGACTGACCCCGATTCCGAGCAGCCCAGAAACTATGAACAAGTTTAGAAGATAGACTAAGGGAAGGGCGATTTTCAATCCTGTCATACCAGTTAATGAATAGTAGTGCGGTGTTTTTGATGCGTGCCTTCTTCTTTGGTTTGATATTTCGCCGATTTCACTGTAAGTTTTTGATTCAACGAACGTAGATGACAAAAAGGAATAAGAAATTTTTATCCCTTTTTTGTTTGCCTTGTGCAGCAACAGGTCATCGTCACCGCTCATGAAATGCCACAATCCCTCGAATCCGTTGATAGATTCATAAACACTCCGGCGGTAAGAAAAATTTCTTCCGGTACATGTAACCGGATATCCAATTCCGATCGAACCGGATGCGACTGCGGCGATAGACAGAGCGTCAAGCTTCAGAAGGCTTTCCTTTAGTCCTTTATTTTTTTTATATAACGGTGCATACCCGGCTACCATTCCTATCTTTTCATCATTGTAATGCGAAACGATACCCGATATCCAACCCTCGGGAGGGGAACAGTCAGCATCCGTCGTCATTATTATTTCTCCGTCCGATGCATCGATTCCCTTTTGAATAGCATTCTTTTTAGGTGAGACATTAAAGGGGACTTCATCCACAACGATCAAGTTGAAATTGGGTTGTTGATCGGTAAACTTGGAAACGATTTTCCTTGTTTTGTCTTCCGACCTGTCATCAATAATATATACATCATAAAGGTTTTCCGGATAGTCTTGATTCGAAAGAGATAATAGGCATTGTTCTAAATTCAATTCTTCGTTTCGTGCGGCAATAATCACCGATACTTTAGGTCTATATCCGGAACCGGAGACTTTTTTACCTTTGAGCAATCCTGCCGTTAGCCAAAATATCAGCGCGGCATAAATTAGAGCTAAAACTACTATCAGGCTCAAACCGACCTTACCCTATAGCCTTTCCATTTAAAGATTCCTATTCCCCCCAGTAAACCGACAAGGATTATATAAGGCGTAACCACCATGAACCATGCCGGAAAACTTCTTAATAGATCCCTGCGACCGAAAGGAGCGGACGCAACGGTTAAGAAAATAGCTTCGGTTACAAATTTGTAAATGATCAAATAAACTAAAGGCATAGAAATAGATTGGGTTGAGAGCAGCTGGAAAACACCGTTCAAAACGAACAGATTCATAAAGTAGTTGACACCCAACATGAGCAACAAGAGTGAATTGATCTCTTTCCAGTAAGCATTTGAAGCCCACCGTGTCCGTTGAGAAAAAAACTGCCTCCACCCCTCAACGGCAAGCGTCGAAACGATGGCATCCCGATCTTTATTGCCTGCTATTTTCCAGCCGGTCTTCGTCACCTTAGTGAGGAAAAGGATATCATTGCTGACGTATCTTCGGGTATCAATTGACAATCCGCCTACTTCATCGAACACTTTTTTTCGATACGCCAAATTTTGCCCGGTTGCCCCCATCGGCATGCCGTGTCCTAACGCCCCCTGGGCAGATGCAACAAGCATTAGAAAATCAACAGCCTGAAAGTTTTCCAAGAATCTGTTTTTACCTTTGCGTATTGTCGAAGACCCGACCACCAAACCCACATCGGGTGTAAAGCTGCTTGTAATAGATTTGATCCAATTCTTACCGACTGATACGTCGGCATCGGTTTCGATTATTATTTCTCCACGGGCAATTTTTACACCCTCCGTTATAGCATTTTTCTTGGGATGTATGCCGCTTGGGACCGAGTCGATGTGCACCACACTCAGGTTCGCGTGTTTGGCCGAATAGGTCTTTGCTATTTCAGCCGTCTCGTCCGTGGACCTGTCATCAACTACGATGATCTCATATGAGTCTGACGGATAAGATTGGTCGAGGATAGTGTTCAGGCAATCTCCAATTCCCTGGGCTTCGTTATGCGCGGCGATTATTATGGATACGAAGGGTGTGTAGTTATTTTGTCTTTTCTTATTATTCCTAAGAAGTCCTGTCAGAAAGAAAATAATAACAAGCCCGTGAAGCAGACCTATTAAAATTATTAGCGCATTGAACGGAGGCAAAATATTTGAAACGGCAGCTAACGATACGGGTATGTCATTCAAGCATGGATGCAGCAACGTAAAGATAAAGCGCTATACCGAGTATGTCGATGGAAGTGGTCACGAATGGTCCTGCCGCAACAGCGGGGTCAATATTGAATCTTTGAAGTAGTATAGGCGCCATAGTTCCGGTTAGCGTGGCAAGAGCCATGGAGGAGAGAATTCCGATTCCGGCAGCCAGTCCGATAGTCAGATTCGCCTCAAAAAAATAGCCGGCGAAAATCGTGAGCAACACTCCATATGTAACTCCGAGTAAGAGTCCGACGCGCATCTCTTTAATCAAAATGTTCCAGGAAGATTTGAATGTAACCCTTCCCGTTGCAAGTCCCCTTACGATAATGGTAGAGGACTGGGTTCCTATGTTTCCGCCCATACCGACTATGATAGGCATATAGGCGGCAATAATTATCCAATTTGCTAAAAAATCCTTATAAAGACCTATGATCAGAGATGCCATAATTCCACCGAGCCACGTCGCAAGAAGCCAGGGGAATCGTAATTTTGCCGCCCCAAAAGTTGATTTCAGCAATATCTCCCTGTCCTTTCCAGCGCCTGCCATTCTGAAAAAATCTTCCGTAGCTTCTTCTCTTATGACGTCAATTATGTCATCTACGGTAATTATACCCAGTAATTTGTTCTCAGAATCCACTACCGGTATCGCGATGATGTTGTATCTCGAAACAAGCTTTGCGACTTCACCCTGTTCTATCTCCGTCGTTACGGATATCGGCTTTTCGTTCATTATCTCGGAAAGCTTCATTGTGGGTAGGTTTGTGATGAGCTGCCTGAGCGAAACAACGCCCACGAGGTGGTTCCTGTCGTCAGTAACATAGAGATAAAATGCCATTTCGGCTTCTTCGGATTTTTGGAGCGAGTCTATGGCATCCTGCACGCTGGTCGTTTCATTTAGTGCGAAATATTGGGGAGTCATAATACCACCGGCGGAAAGCGGGTCGTATTTGAGGAGTTCTTCCATTTCGCTTGTTTCTTCCACCTTCAACAGGTTGAGTATTTCATCAACCAAGTCTTCGGGGAGAATGCCGAGTATATCAGCTTCATCATCCGAGGGAATGTGTTTTAACAACATAACGATATCATTTGCCTGGCTTTGGGTCAGCAGCTCCACAATCAGCGTCTCATCCAATTCCCGCGTTACTTCAGCAGCATATTCCGGCGACATGTTTGAGAAAAGTATTATTCTTTCTTTTTGAGAAAAATGCCTGAACAATACCGCCGTATCCGCCGGGTGGGTTTTATTGAACATATTCAATATATGCTTCGTGGCGCCGCGCCGGATAAGCTTGCGGTAAGTGTCTAACAATACGTGTGATTCAGGAGGCTGCATCAGTTATTCCAGATGGGCGGTGAATTCAAGAATATCGAACCTTGTTATAATTCCCACAATCTTTCCCCTGTCGCGGACAAGCGCAGCGGGTGATTTTTTCAGGGTTTTCGATGCGCTTTTTATATTGCTGCTTTCGTCAATTACCGGTAACGGCTTGTCCATAATTTCTCCTATCAACAGATTAACGTTCTCAGAATCGTCAAGAACCTTACTGAGGAGCCTGTTCTCCCGAACACAGCCGATGGAGTCGTTGTCATCAATCACGGGAATTTGTGAAACATTATATTCGTTCATGAGTTTTAACGCATCTTTTACGTATTGGTCTTTGCTTACGGATAGAAGGGGAGGAATTTTATCCGGTTTAGTTTCGTATATCAACCGAACAGTGGTCAGCTCGGATCCAAGGAGCCGCTTTTCCCTCATCCACTCGTCCGAGTGGTGCTTCGATAAATACCTCTCGCCGGTGTCAGGGATAATACAAAGAACTTTTTCTCCGGACTTCATTTTAGAAGCAATGTTTACTGCAACATGCGCAATCGTCCCGGAGGAGCCGCCGCAAAAAATTCCCTCTTCGCGGGTGAGCCGTCTGGACATTCTGAACGAATCACGGTCCGTAACATTTATTATTTCATCCACATACTTCAAATGAAGAGTGCCCGGTATGATGTCTTCTCCTATTCCCTCCACGAGATAGGGAGTTCCCTGGGTCAAAACCTCGCTTTCCTTAAATGTCTTCAAAATCGATCCGTAAGGGTCGGCGCCGATAATCTTTATATCAGGATTCTTTTCTTTCAAATACTTTCCAACGCCGCTTATTGTACCGCCAGTACCCAATCCGCATACAAAGACGTCCAGTTCACTTCCCATCTGCTCCCAAATTTCAGGTCCGGTTGTCTCGTAATGCGCTTTCGGATTCGCCTGGTTGAAATATTGGTTGGAAAGAAAAGCATTAGGAGTATCGGAAGTAACCTTTTTGGCCACGGAGTAATAACTTTCGGGTGAATCGGGCGCCACGGCGGTCGGAGTAATTATCACCTCCGCCCCCAATGCCTTCAAAAGCTGTATTTTTTCTTTTGATACTTTATCAGGCATTACAAAAATCGTATTGTATCCTAATACGGCGGCGGCGATTGCGAGTCCCGCACCCGTATTCCCGCTTGTCGCTTCAACAATTGTTCCGCCGGGTTTTAATTTGCCGCTTTCGACAGCATCATCCAGGATATAAGTTGCGATCCTGTCTTTGAGGCTTGAGCCGGGATTTAAGTATTCTAATTTCGCGAATACCTCAGCACCTTTCTTTTTGACAACTTTATTGAGCTTCACAATGGGTGTATTTCCGATAAGTTCGAGTATGTTATTGTAAACTTCTGCCGCCATAACCCAAATTCCTAAGAGACTGCTTCAAGGTTTGAACTTTTAATTATTATTCGTGCCGCTGTTTTTGTGTGAAACGATTTCAGCGATGCTACAAATATCAATATTGACGGGATAAGTATCAATGGTGATACGTGATTTCCCATACTGTAAAACGAATAATTTTCAGTGTTAATATTTATGAAAGTAATGGCTATTCCGTTATTTACCATATGAAGGAGGATGCCGGGGTACAGGCTATCGGTTCTAAGCGCCATATAGCCGAGCAGTGAGCCCAGCAGAAATATCTGAAAAAATTGCGGCGAGAAATGAACAACGGCAAAAACCAGGCTGGAAATCAGTACCGCTCTGAAGGGAGAGCCGTCACGCTCGAAGGCGCTTTGTAAAAATCCGCGAAACAATATTTCCTCCGTTATCGCTGCTATAATAACAGCACCGAGCGTGATCAACACCAAAGAACCCAAATTATCAATTTTGAACGCATCAAGGGCTTTCTGTAAATATTCTTGAACCTGCTCGGGCATAGAGAACAGCTGAGAAAATAGTTTGTCGAGCTCATCCGCTATGGGTTGAATGGATATTCCTATTAGCGCAGCGAGAGGCAGCGTGCCTGACGGTGGCGTTGCCAATCTGAAGCTTTTTTGCAGATCGTAGTGTCGCGACCGAACATAAATGAGCGCCGGCACTATAATAAGCGCCTCCCCAAATATGAGGGCTACCCACCGTACGGTTCCCATTCCGAAGACGGGGAACAGAAACAGAGCGATCAAGGCGGCGACTCCGAAGGCAAAGATGACACTGAGCACGGAAATCCACATGGCGGACTTTTTATCAGGTGTTGTTCTAATATCCATAACGTAGATATTATAAGTTATTTTCAGCCCTTAAGTAAGTCAATACTTTAGATAACGAGTTAATGAATGAAAACCTTGAAAAGCGCTGCGAGTAGTAAAAGGTCTATGAAGTTTTACTCATAACTCCGATTACTATACCAAAAGCAACAGCGATGTTCAGAGATTCACCCTTACCGAGCAACGGAATGGAAATTTGATTGTCAGATGAAGAAGTGATCTCTTCAGATAATCCGGCTGCTTCCGAGCCGAAAAACAAAACGGATTTACCGGGAAAAGTGAAATGGTATATATTCTCGCCGCCATGTGGAACCGCTGCGATAGTTGAAAACCCTTTACTTTTAGAATCAACCATCAAACCGTAAGGATCCACGCCGGTAAAAATCGGAATTTGGAATATGGCTCCGGCGGAGGAGCGTACGACTTTCGGATTATATAAATCTACCGAATCGTCCGAAATAAAAATTGCATCGATTCCAAACCATGAGGCCGTCCGGATGATAGTACCGAGATTACCCGGATCAGATATTGTTACAAGACAGACAGCTGAATTCATGTTTTCATCAAATTCACCGATTTCTTGCGGTATCCGGACAACGGCAACCATCCCCTGAGCAGAAACCGCGTCTGAAATTGAATTCATCTCTTCGGGTGATATTTCTTCACACTCCACTCCCGCCGAGCTATAGCCGTCTATCAGGGTTTGAGCTCGTTTATTGGATAGAACCCGAGATGTGTACAATATTCTGTCGGCAATGAATTTAGAACGTTTTAGTTCTTCACAATTCCGGACTCCCTCTACCAGAAACAGAGAAAGTTCGTTTCTATGTTTTTTCTTTTGCAGCGATCTAACAAGCTTCAGGTATGATTTTGAGGGCATTTATTTTAAACGGGATCCTTACCTGCCGAACAGGCTGCTCCTGCCGCCGCGTTCCTCAATCTTGAGATCGCTTAGATGGGAGGATTTCACATTAACTATAAAGTAATAGCCGGCCCCCGGACCTGATGGAGTCCAGTTAAGGGAGAATCGCCAGCAATGTAAATCGCGTTGCACGTTTACGCTGTGGTTTGTGATTATTTTTCTGATAAGATCCAGGTTGTAATTATAACCTACAGACCATCCCCTTGTAGGACTAAAATTCAGGTCTCCTCTCAGCCAGAAGGTTTTTGAGGTCAGGTCAGGATTGGATTTATTCAACGCGTAGCTCAAGGATATTCTTGAATTCCATGTTTCTCCGGCAAGGTCGTTAAATTTCAATTGTTCAAACCTGTCGTCCATATTGTCCGAAGCATATTGTTCAACGGCATCCGACCGGAGCACGTCCGTCCTGGTTCTCCTGTCTCCGGATAGAGAAAAACTGGTGGAGAACGTCAGATTCGTCAGGCGTGGAATGACTCTGAATTCGTTTGATATGCTTCCGTCGATCCATCGATAGAAATTATATCTTGAAGAGATATCAAGGCTTGCTCCGGGGATAAATTTTGTGCGGAAGGAAGCTGAAAGCGGGCTCATTTTCCTGAACTCGGCCGTATAATTATAGCCTCCGTTTAGATTCAAACTGAACAGCTCAATTTTTCTTTCGTTCTCCTCGGCTTCATGCAGTTTTGCCTGAAAAGTGTTGCTGATGCTATAATTCAATACTCTGGTTTCTTTAGATGGGGTCGATCCGATGGCAGAACCCTGGAACAGATCATATCGAACCTCATTACCGAGAGAATCAACGCCTGTTGTAAAATAACCGTATAAATCGGTGCTGAAATCAGGCGTATACCGGAATCCGATTGAAGGAGTGATCACGTGTCTTATCGAGGAAAGCGCGCCGATTCGAGGAGCAAAGTTTCCGTAAATTTTAGTAGCCATACGAAACCCGGTGGAAAAAGTGCGCCTCGCCTTAAACGTACCCTTTTTGGTCGTCTCGATTTTTCCGTTTTTATCGTATAAGAAAACTCCCGCATCATCTTTTTCCGGCTCAAACCATTCGTTTATCCAGCCCTCGCTGTAGTTGAAGTTCGGGTCAAAAGTGAAGTATTTGAATACTTTCTGCGGGCTGTTTATTGAGATCGAGTGCGTGATTTTTTGCTTTACGTCTTCTTTCTCCGTGAATATGGTGTCAATGACAGTAGTGTTAGTGTGAATCGTGTCAATGATAGTAGTTACAGAGCGTTTTCTCTCACCGTTGTTTGAGTAGGAATAGTAAATCGAATTGAACCAACGTTGGTCATCGCCTCTGCTCGGTTTGAAAAGCTGTTTCCTTCCCACACGAAAATTAAAGCTCGGAAGCACCTCGGACAGGCGCAAATTAGAGTCCGGAAGGTTTCCGGTTATAATCTTTGATTGCAAGTTTTCAGTTCGGGATAGATTCATGGACAGAGCGTTTCCGCTGCCCTCCCATCGTTTGTTTAGCGTAAGATTGGATCGCAGCTGTTGATTCAGCCGGCTGTTTCTGTTCGACGACAGGTCGTCATAAAACCGTTCGTCGGAGACAAACCTTGCGTTTCCCCTCAGGTTTGTAGTCGGATCGATTTTTTGAGTGTGATTCCACGTCAGGTCCCACCTTCTTCTGTTCTGGTCACTGAACGATTTCGGAGTCAACGACGCGGAAATTCCGCCGTTAAGGGTGTACCTTTTTTTGTAATTTGAGCTTCCGCGAAATAGAGTTCCCTTTTTATCAAAAAAATCTACGATGAATGTCGCATCGTGATATTGGCTCCCAGCCCAGTATAGACCGCCGCCCCTGAGGAACCTCCCGTCAGAGCCCGTTTCGCCGTATGAAGGAATCAGTATCCCGGTGTGTCGCCCGCCTCTATTCGGGAACACCCCGAACGGCAGGGCAAAAACCGGAACGTCACTTATATATAATACCACAGGGCGGGCTATTACCTTATCTTTGACTATCAGTTTCATCTGCCTGCTTTTGAAGTAGAAATGCGGTTCATCCAGGTCACAGGTGGTGTAATAACCATGATTGATAGTCATAATATCCGGGCCCAGCCTAAGTATCGTCTCTCCCGTGTAATAACCGTCCTGAAATCGTGTTTCTCCTGAACGGATTTTGCCGCGCCGGGTCAGGAGGTTATATTCCATCTCCTTCCCATAAACAGGTTTATTCCCCTTTTGGATTAGCTCGGGAATGCCTATGGTCATTGTGGAGTCACCGCTGATTTCAATAACAGAATCCGGCGCGGTAATCTCATCGCCGGTTGCTGTAAGAATAGAGCTGGACCAATCAACCAGAACTTCATCGGCATTGAGAGTGAGATCTTGATATTGAACTGTGGATTTTGTTTTCAGGCGAGTTATCTCTCTCGGAATGTTATACAAGATAGTTTCGGCGCTATATTTTATCGTTGTATCGGCTCCCTGAGCATATTTATCGGGAAAGAATGTGCCTCTGGCTCCGCCCAGAACGAGAATTGATCGGATATCGTTATCAATAAACCCGATGACTATCGTATCGCCGGAAACCTTATTTATCCCCTGCAGCACACCGTCTTCATCCATATGATATTCGCTCGAAGCCATTCCAGCCGCCACTATCCTGTTTACATTGTTATCTTTGATATACATTCGAAGCGTTTTTGCGTTCAACCGGTCAACGACGAGTTGACGCGTGAGTTTAAGTTCTAAACTGTCTGTTGTATCGGATGACAGCGATTTTTCGGCAGGTCGGCGGACAAGCAATTCACGCTTTGATTCGGTTCGAGCGTTCTGAGGAACGTATATTTGAGTAACTTTCTGTTCCTCGAGCAGCATTAAAATTTGATCTCCCATAAGTTTCTCTCCGCCCTGAACAGCAAACGGATCCTCTGATAGAGTAATAATATCCGCCGTTGCGTTGTATTCTGCGGATTGCGATTCGGCGTGGAGTTGAAGCCTGTCTATCCTAACCGAGTCGTGCGCATAATAAGTTGAAATTGCATTGTTTCCGGTTATACTGATGCTCCGAATGAAGAGAGTATCACCGTCTGTACTGTCAACTTTGATCAAAAAAGGATCGACGGTTGCCGTGAGAGAATCAAGGTTCAGATCATAATCGATGATACCGGCGCGAAGCTCGGTTTTATCTTCAATGTTTTTCAACAGGGCGTTTCCTTCGGCACGGGCAGATTTTCGGATTTCGTCATATCTGATTTTATCGGAATATATTTCAGTTCCATCCCTGATCAGCTTAGCATTTCCCATGCCTATAGAAATCTTGTCCCTTCGATAATAGTAAATGCTGTCAGCGGAAAGCCTGCTTTCCTCCCTAATTATTAAAACGTTACCGGTCGCTATCATCAGGTCTTCATTCGTACGGTAGATCACCTGCAATGCGGTTAATGTTCTCCCGGGATCAGTAATTTTTACGTTGCCGCTGAATTTAGCCCAATTCAGGTTAGGTAAGAACTCGGCCTGATCGCTTTTCATTTCGGTGCTTCCCTGTCGAAATATCACGTTGCCGACAGCCTTTCTGAACTGTTTCCCCTGAACCCGGAAAGTGATCAACTCATCCGCGTGAATGAGGTTTAAAACACCCGTGCCGGATTTTTGAGAAAAGCCCAAATCGAAACTTGCATGAATCAGAACAAGAACAATCAAACAGCGCCGTTTACTCGTTAACGTGATTGCTATCTCTTGCGCTTATTCCACAGAAGAGCAAGACGTTCACCGATTTTTCGTTCGTGCCCCTCTTCGGAGGGTTCATAGAATATTTTGTTCGAAAGTTCCGGCGGAAGATATTCTTGCTCGGCAAAATGATCCGGTGAATCGTGTGGATAGATATATCCTTCGGAATAACCTTCTTCTTTCATCAATTTTGTGGGTGCATTCCGTAGATGAAGGGGAACGGGATATTCTTTACCGGTTTTTATTTCATCAAATGCTTTATCTATAGCCACATACGCCGCATTGCTTTTGGGAGAGCCCGAAAGGTAAGTAGCCGCCTGGGATAAGACTATGCGCGCTTCGGGCATCCCGATCTTTTCGACTGCCGAGAAAGCGCTATTTGCTAATACAATGCCTAACGGATCAGCATTTCCGATGTCTTCCGAGGCAAGAATAATCATTCTTCGCGCTATAAACTTGGGATCTTCACCGCCGTCAAGCATCCGTGCCAACCAATATACCGCTGCGTCCGGGTCTGAACCGCGAACGCTTTTAATAAATGCTGATATCAAGTCGTAATGGTTCTCACCCTTTTTATCATATCCGGGTGTACGAGTCAAAAGCGCTTCGGACACTGTTTTAGTAGTAATGCGGGAATTCCGACCCGCGAGTCGAATTGATAATTCCAATGTATTAAGCATTCGTCTTGCATCGCCGTTGCTTGATTCAATCAGGAGCTTGACAGCTTTTTGCTCAATCACCGGTTCAAGTTCAGCCAGCAGAGAATCATTAGTTAAGGCATTGTCTAATATGGATTTCATGTCTTTGTCTGAAAGTGAGTTAAGTCTGATAACACGTGTTCTTGATAATAACGGCGAAATTACTTCGAACGATGGGTTTTCTGTGGTTGCGCCTATCAGGATCAAGGTTCCGCTTTCTACCGCTGATAACAACCCATCCTGTTGAGCCTTATTGAATCGGTGAATTTCGTCTATGAAAAGTACAGTAGTTATTCCGTTTAATTTATTTGCTTCGCCGAGTTTTATTATCTCTCGCAGCTCTTTTACGCCTGAATCGACCGCTGATATCTGCCGGAAGTCTGCCCCGGCGTTTTTTGCTAATATCCTTGCGAGAGTTGTTTTTCCCGTGCCCGGAGGCCCCCAAAGCAGAACGCTGATAATCCCACGGTTTTTCAGCAGATTGTGAAGTAATTTGCCCTTATCGAGATATTCTGAATGCCCGAAGAACGTGTCAATCGTACTCGGTCGCACCCGATCGGCGAGCGGGGCCGCTGCATCACTATCAGCCGAGTTCTTTTTGGTAAAGAGATCCATAATCATAAAAGCCTGTTAATACTACGATAAAGTACTTGATTTGTTGGCAATTTACAACTGCGTAAAGCAAGTAATTGAGGATAATTTAAATAGAAGCGATGGATTGAGCCACCCATCGGAGTCGAACCGACGACCTGCCGCTTACGAGGCGGCTGCTCTACCAACTGAGCTAGGGTGGCATTGCTTATGAGCTTGATAGAAATTACTCTGATTGTGCGTGAGAGTCAAGATAGAAGGGGAAAGCAGAAGTACGGCGCATAATAAGATGATATTAGTGAATCCGATATACATCTACTGAAGCAAACTATTAAAATACTGACTTTTAAATAAAATCGAAAATTTATTGTTGAAAGCCACTTTTTTCTTGCAAATCAGCATAATATTTATAGATTTAATGTCCTTTATGGGAACCTCCGGGCAATATAAGTCGTAAAAAATTGACATAGAATGATTGTAACTATAAGAAGAGAAAAAGGTGTCAGTGTCCGAATACTTGTCGTTGATGATGAGCCTGCATTTCGTAAAATTATGAAAAGGGTTTTGATCAGAGATGGCCACAGTGTATATCTTGCAGGAGACGGGAAAGAGGGCTTAAAGATTCTCGCAAGCGAGGAGATCGACATCGTATTCACCGACATCAACATGCCGGAAATGGGAGGATGGGAGTTCTTACAGCAGGTGCACGCATTGTATCCCAAGCTTCCTGCGGCGGTAATTACAGGACTGCCGAGCCATGAAACTCTTCCTGCGAACGCACCTCCCCCGGCTGAGAGAATACTGAGGAAGCCGGTCCGGATTAATGAGATTCGCGAACTGATAGAAGAGCTTCAGTAAAGATTCTTCCTTCTCTGTAAAAGTTATTTCAACCACCGGCTAATATCCTTATATTGTGCCGATTAACAGGATTTTCATTTAATAGTTTTGGATCTTGAATCTTCAAGGTCGAAAACTTAATGACAATTTACCGGGAGGACAACGCGTGGTGATAGGATAAATGGGAAAGAAGATTTGTGTAATCGGCGCAGGGCGCTGGGGTAAAAACCATATTAAAACCTTGAGGGAACTGGGATCGCTCGGCGGGGTTGTGGATTTGAATAATGATGAGTTGGGGGAGATTTTAGCTCATTATAAGGGGGTGCATATACACGAATCGATAGACGATGCATTAGAACATGACTATGATGGATATACGGTGGCAACGCCAGCCGATACCCACTTTAAGATTGCAAAACAACTTATCGGCAAGGGGAAGCATACGCTTGTAGAGAAACCGCTTGCATTGAATTTGTCTGAGGCTGAGGAGCTGGTGGAACTCTCGATTAAAATGAACGTCAATCTAATGGTCGGACATCTCCTTTTATTTCATCCGGCGATTTGGAAGATAAAAGAAATAATAGACTCAGGACAGATCGGCAAACTACAATATATTTATAGCAACAGGTTGAATCTCGGGACGGTCAGAACCGAGGAAAACATACTATGGAGTTTTGCCCCGCACGATATTTCTATCTTCGGTTATTTAACCGGTAATCTACCGGTTGAGGTGGTATCGCGCGGCGGGGCATACACACAGCCGCATTTGCATGATACGACTATGACTATCTTAAAATATCCTGATAATGTTGTCGGGCATATATTTGTAAGCTGGCTTCATCCTTTCAAGGAACACCGCCTGGTACTGATAGGATCGAAAGGAATGCTCTCTTTCAATGATTCGGACGGCTCCAAAGAAATAAAATTTTATGAAAAGGGAATTGATTTTATAAGGGGAGAACCGGTCAAGAGGGAAGGACCTACTACTCTTATCAAATACGAAGAGGGGATGCCACTCTCAAACGAGTTGAGTTACTTTATCGATCACCTGGACGGAACTCCGGTCGAGATAGCTGACGGTAAAAGCGCCTTAGATGTACTTAAAGTATTGGAACTGGCTACCCGGAGCTTGTCGGGCGAAAGTGTTAACCCCGAAATACAATCAAAGGATAAAAGCGAAGAGGATGCATTTATTCACCCGTCAAGTTTTGTCGATGAGGGAGTGAAAATCGGAAAAGGCACAAAGGTCTGGCACTTTTCTCATATTCAGTCCGATTCAGTTGTAGGGGAAAATTGCTCAATAGGGCAAAACGTGAACATCGGGAGTAACGTCAGGATAGGAAATAATGTTAAAATTCAGAACAATGTATCTGTATATGAGGGCGTAGAGCTTGAGGACTATGTCTTTTGCGGTCCCTCGATGGTATTCACGAATATTTCGGATCCGCGT
>JADFGO010000005.1 GCA_022567655.1 Candidatus Neomarinimicrobiota bacterium | reverse complement strand
GTAATGTCAATTGAAGCTGTTAATCCTGCAACAGGAGAAACTATCAGACAGTATGAGGAGTTTACGTCAGAAGAGGTCAAGGGCATCATAGAGCAAGCACACGAAGATTTCCTCAGATGGAGGAGCAGCAAGCTTTGCTGAGAGGGCAAAGCTGATGAAGAGTGCCGCACAGGTTCTCCGTGATGATAAGGAAGAGTATGCCACTTTGATGGCACTGGAAATGGGATTTGAACCCGGAGATTTATCAGTAATTTCAGCGATTACACTGAATCAATTCTCCGGTGTAGCCTCATTGGTAAAGGAATATTGGCGAATTGGAATCTCATGGCAAAAATCTACTGAGACGTCTAATAGCAAAATATTGGGATCTTTTGTAGGTTTTCACGCAGGTAGATTCACTCTACTTGGGGAAGTTGACCAGTTAAATGTGTTTTCAATCAAGCAATACGCGTATCTTGCTGAACTGAATTTCCTTTTAATTAGAGGTCACAATTTTAAGATATCTTATAATCTTTTCGATAGAAACTCAGATATTGAGTTAAGTAGAGATGGTCAGGAGCGAATAAGGTTTGGATGGGAAATTTTTCCTGTTCAACACATACAATTTTCAATTTTCTACAACGTCAATCGGTTCATACCTCAGAACCGGCAGCTAAACCAAGATAGATTAGTTGCAGAATTGCATGTTTTTTTCTAAGAATTTTAAAAGAGGATAATGACCTTGCCCCCAAAAGTTAACACAAGCCTAAAGTTCTTAAATCTGTCTCATAAACCCCACTTATGACACAGCATTTCGCAGTCCAAAAACTCATGAAAACGAGCGTTTTTGACAATTAGCTTTCGAGGCACGGGGCGAACCGTTCGATAAACGAACCTTTATGAGAATCGGACAAAACTTAGGGGTAATAAATACTATTAGAAGCCAGGCTTATATGGTGGGGACAGGTTGAAGTTCAAGTAATTTATCAGTCAGAATGGTGTCGAGTTCCTTGCTGAGACTATCGAGTTCTGTTAGAAATTGTTCCCGTTGTTCGTCTATAAAATCTTCCACGAGGGTACTGTAATACTCAATCCCGTCTTTTATGTTTTTCTTGAATTCGCGGAAATATTTCGGCGTTCTAATTGAGAGTTCCAGTTTATATTGCTCGACTTCTTTTCTAATGTATTCGACATAGAGTTTGAGTTCTTTGATGAACATATGTGGTCTGTCGGAGTCTGTGAGAAGCGATATTCTGCCGTAAATGTGATCAACCATTTCTTCAAGCGTTGTCTTTTTAGAGAAACTGGTAATTCCGGGTCCGCAGCAGATAAGTGTCCTTCCATCCCTTTTGACATTGAGTTTTTGGGTAGCGGGTACCGCTAAGTCACGGCAGAGACATGCTTTCGCAAGAACATGTTCTCGTTGTACTGCAACTACGTTTTCGGCATATCCATTCGACCCGAGAGTTGGAAGTTTTCTTTTCACAAAATTTCTCGAAGAAGCACAAATATGATGATCGGTGAATTCTGAGTTGGAAATAAGAAAGCCTTTCGGACAGGCGCTTCCGGGCTTGCCGATTGAAACGAGTCTATTTACTTCTTCCACGGCTGCCGAATTTTTCAGCACCCAGAACGGCAGACCCAAAGGTGATGCATCGCTTAAATGAACATCATCTTTTCCAGCCTTTGCGAGCCGATCTCTGTGGTCCTCATCTAAGTTGGTTACTTCTGAAACGAGAAGGAAAGGCGTTGCCCAGCCTGTCGCGTCAACCTTGTAACGTTTATGTAGAAATTTCCTCTCTTCATTCGTACCGATTCCGCCCTGAACGGTCAGACTGACCTCCGGAGGTGAGGACGGCACAATTTTACCGATTTTGTTAAGCGCTTTGGTGTAAATATCAAATAACTTTTCTTTAAGAGCGTCTCTCTGTTCTCTAAACTCTTCTAATATGGGACCCATCAGATTGCCTTTTGTGGCGAATGCGTGTCCGCCGCAATTGAGTCCGGATTCGATTCTGAATTCGGAGACCCAAAGTCCCTTTTTGGCAAGGTATTTTCCTTGTATGGCGCCAGATCTGAAATCACTTACTTTTAATATTATGCGCTTTTTTATCTCTCCGAGTTTGTTCGGAAAGAAGTCAGCGAAATTGGCTATGTATGCGTACAATCTCAGGTTAAGACCCGCAGAAAAGATTACGGAAGAGTTCAATGTGCTCTCGGCAAAAGCTCTAAGAGCAAGAAGCGCATCGCTTTGCCCGATAGGAAGATCTTCGTTTCCCTTGGCTCCGTTTCTGTCAATTTTGGTCATTATATTGACGTCGATGCTTCCCGGAACAGCCTTCTCGCGAAGTTCATCCTGCATCTGCTCTCTGATTTTCGGGTCTTCTTCATCAAGCATCTTGAGATATTCGTCCTTCAGTGGTGAGTCCGGGAGCATTCCGAAATAGCGCGTAATATCGCTGCCCGGTTCAAAAGGAGATTTGCGGAGAGAGTCCATCTCTTTTTTAACAATACGGTCAACAAGGTTCAGATATTTCCTTATTCTACGCAAGCGTGAGTCTTTGCTCTTGCGGGGAATCTCCTCATAAGATTCTCCGACACGTTCTGCGTGGAATTTTCTCATTTGTTCAATGAGCATATCGTCAATAATAGAAATAACGGATGAGATGCCGAGCTTGGCGATCCTTATAGGTGTATCTATGGTAAATCCGGTACCCATTACCGGGATGTGGAATTTATGCGCTGAATTGTTTATCGGATGCTCCTTTCAGTCACTGCTCTCCTTTATGTTTAAGCGCCCGTATTAAAATATCAAATAACGGATATTAAAATAAAGCTTAATTAAGATAATAATATTATATTCCTACGGCAAGTTTATTTCCGCAAAGGATCTTTAAGGAGAGACGTGACCTTATCCCCAAATTTCGGTTCGGTGTTATCAATAGTACATTCGATGAATCGGTATTACGGGACAAGCCGGGGCAAATTGGGACACGAATATGATCTCTATTCGGTAACTGATTCCGCGAAGTACAGCGACTCAAAGTAACTTACTTCCTTCTCGCGGCTTTGACTCTCTCGTTTTCGGAGAGGTGTTGTTTCCGGAGCCGAACGGATTTGGGAGTAATTTCTAAATATTCGTCATCGCTCATAATGCTCATCCCGTTTTCGAGAGTCAGCTCTATCGGCGTCGTAAGGCGGATCGCTTCGTCGGCTCCTGATGCGCGCATATTGGTCAGCTGCTTGCCTTTGATGGGATTCACCGTGAGGTCGTCTCCCTTTGATGTGTTACCGATTATCATACCTTCATAGACATCTGTGTTTGCCCTTATATAGAGCGCGCCCCGGTTTTGAAGATTAAACAGCGAGAACCCGAGAGCTTTCCCCGTAGACTTGGATATCATTGAGCCGACGTGCCGCTTCTTTATCTCACCTACGTGTGAACGGAACCCGATAACCCTGCTGTATAGAATTCCTTGTCCCCTTGTGTCCACAATGAAACTGTTCTTGTAGCCGAGAAGACCGCGGGAAGGTATTTCAAAAATCAGATTAACACCTTCCTGTTCCGGCTTCATCTCTATCAAGTTTCCTTTACGTCTTGAGAGCTTTTCTATCACGACTCCGGTGAGCTCCTCCGGCACAATTACAGTTACCTCTTCAAACGGTTCAAGCTTTTCACCGTTTTCTTCCTTGATGATAACGTGCGGTTGGGAAATCTGAAGTTCAAAATCCTCTCTTCGTAAATTTTCCAAGAGGATAGCGATATGCATATCACCGCGTCCTAATACCCGGTAATGATGAGTGGATGAAAAATCAATTTTTAATCCGACGTTTATCTCCAACTCTTTTTCAAGCCGTTCCCGCAGCTGCCTGTTAGTGACGTACTTTCCATCGCGACCCGCAAAGGGTGAGTTGTTCACCAAAAAATTCAGTGAGATAGTCGGCTCGTCAATATCAATTGCGGGAAGGGCTTCCTGTGTTTCGTTCTCGCATATAGTTTCGCCGATATATATGTCTGCAAGTCCGGCTATCATGACGATATCGCCCGCGCTCGCCGAGTCTACTTCTTTCCTGTTGACGCCTTCAAAAGTGAACAACTTATTTATCAATCCGGTTCTAAACTCGCCGTTCGCAGATTTGATTATCACTTCATCCGAGCGGTTAATTCTGCCTTCGTATATTCTTCCGACAGCCAACCGCCCGAGGTAATTATCGTATCCAAGATTGAAAGTCTGGATCAGCAGCGGTTTGTTTTGTGCGGCTTCGTCTGACGCCGGCTGAACCTTCTCTAAAACAGTGTCCAAAAGAGGCATAAGGTCTGTTCCCTCATCGTCTAATTTGAGTTTTGCTGTCCCTTCTCTTGCATTTGAATAGACAGTCGCAAAGTCGAGTTGCTCGTCGTTTGCTCCGAGGTCTAAAAACAGTTCGAAAATCAGTTCATGCACTTCATCCGGGCGAGCCGCCGGTTTGTCAATTTTGTTTATAACGACGATGGGTTTGAGTCCAAGTTCGAGAGATTTCTTCAGCACGAACTTTGTCTGGGGCATCGGTCCTTCCTGAGCGTCAACTACGAGAACCACGGAATCTATAGATCGCAGCACCCGCTCCACCTCCGAACCGAAATCAGCGTGACCGGGTGTATCAACAATATTAATTTTAGTGTTCTTATAATAAACTGAAGTATTCTTAGAATAAATTGTGATGCCACGCTCCAGTTCAAGGACATCAGTGTCCATCGTCGCATTCTCGTCGGACATATTCGTCTGTCTCATAAGAGCGTCGGTCAGAGTGGTTTTGCCATGGTCAACATGCGCAATTATCGCTATGTTCCGTATGCTATCTAAATCCAAAATCCCTGCCTGTTTAACTATTCCCCTGCCCCGCCAACGGCGGTGGCCGCTTTCAAATCGTGTGTGATTAACCTAAATCGGTTACAAAGTCAATGAATATTATCGGACTGACTTTGCCCCTTTAGATGTATCAGCTGCCATGTTTCAGAAGGAGTTCCCGGTACTCCCCGAACGTCACTTCCGGGCGACTGAAAAGCTGGTTCTGCTGAAATAAATTGTGTCGAACACGGTAGGGGACGCAGATCTGCGTCCCCTACATTCGTATAGACAAGGAAGTTGGTGTTGATAAAATAGATAGGAGAGTCATAACACCCACTGATTGAAGATTAAATCCCCTTTGAAAGAATTTAAATTTACTTGTTGAATATTTCCGCTGAAAGCTTAAATTATACTTCTGAAACACCCTTTTAAGAAGCTGATATAAGCCTTTCAGGGGAAAGCCAAACAAGATGACGACTGACGATAAAATAACTGATGCGTTAAAGAATTTATCTCTCGGGCATTTAGATCTCGAACCGCCGGTGAGCGTCGATATCGACTCTTCCGTCTCCGAAGCGGTGGACAAAATGGACAAAAACGGATACGGTTGCGTTCTTGTTACCGATGGGGATGACCTGACGGGTATATTTACCGAACGGGATATTCTCATGAAATTAGAGGAATCGGATATCGATGAATCAAAACCTGTCAAAGAATTCATGGCGTCTGAGCCGGTTACTTTAAGCGTAGACAATAAAATCGCTGACGCTGTCGAGGAGATGAGTTCGAGTGGCTATAGACATCTGCCGATCATGGACAGCGAGGGTAAATGCATGGGAATCTTGACGGCGAGGATGATAGTCGATTTTGTCGTCGAGTTTCTGCCGGAACAAGTATATAACCTTCCTCCATCTCCAGACCAGAGTATGTTAACCGCAGAAGGAGGATAAGCGGGATCAATCCCCGGTTATTAGAAATATGAAGTGCCCACACTGCGCTACAGATAATTTCCCCGGCGAAGACTACTGCGCCAATTGCGGAATTGACCTTCGTGATGCCGGGATGATAACCCCGGACAAGGGCTTGGGAGCCAAGGTTCTTACCGACACTATAATGGCACTGGATCCGCCCGAACCGCTGACAGTGAGTCCCGATTCGACAGTCCGGGAAGCTGTTGATTTGATGCGGCGGAAAAGGCACGGCAGCGTGCTGATCGTAGATGACGGCAAATTAAAAGGGATATTCACGGAAAGAGATCTTCTGAAGCGAGTGGTCGTAAAGAAATTGAAATTGGATTCGGTGAAGATCTCCGCGGTCATGACAAAAGACCCCCAATCGCTCGGGGAATCCGATTCGATTGCATTTGCCTTGAACAGGATGTCAGTTAACAGTATTCGTCACGTTCCCGTAATTAAGGACGATGAACCGATAGGGTTTATATCGGTCCGCGGAATGTTGAAGTATCTGGCAATGCATACCTTAGAAAGAGTATAATTAGTCATTTCAACGTGATATAAAGAAATCGCACACTTGCGACAACTCCGAATGAGATGACATCAGTCAGTTAGCCCGAGATCGAGCATATATATCAGAGATCACTGATTTTCTAAAAAGCCGGAAAATAATTGTCGCAAAAATTTGAGGAACGCTAACTTAATTGGCTGATGAAAAAAGCAATGAAGTCCTGAAACTTTTATTCAAAAAATTCAATTACGGGCTATACGTTTTGGGGGCGGCGTTCGAAGAAGAGTTTGATATGATAACGTGCAGTTGGGTGATGCAGACTTCTTTTACCCTGGGAGGAATCGTTATAAATATCGAAAAGGACCGCCCCGTATATTCTCTTATCCGCAAGAAGAACCGATTTACTATCTCCATTCTCGGGAAAGAAAATTTAGAGGAAGCAACCTTATGTGCGCTCACAGAGGAGAAGAGGCTCAAAGTTATAGACAGTTTAGAAATGGAAAGAACAGATGACGGAATCCCCTATTTGAAAAACTCGATCGGGTACATGAACTGCGAATACAGCAGCTCGTTTGAGCTCGAAAACAGTGTACTTCTCGTGGGCAACCCGTTTGACGGCTTGATACTTTCCGACGGAGAATTACTGACCCTGCACGATTACTATAAACTGTCAGGATAGAACTAATCAGCGGCAAATGGCCGCCACTTTTCCTCGGGCGGCTTCTCTGTAAGAAGACTAACCATGATCAGCGTTAATACCGAGAGTGTAATAGCCGGGATAACCGCATCTATCTGTACTCCCGCTATACCGAGGGAAGCGGGTACCGAGCTTCCCATATCGAGATTTTTCCAGATTATGGTAACAAATGTACCGACCACTATCGATGAGATTCCGCCTGCGGTTGTGGCTCTCCTCCAAAAGAAAGCCGCAAGCAATGCGGGGGTGATCCCCGCGCCGTAAATCGTATATGCGTACAGAGCGACGGCCAAAAACTTATCGTCTAACGTTGACAGCAGGTAGGCAATAATGCCCAGCGCGACTACCACTACTCTGGAGAGAAATACTATCTTCTTGGGTGATGCTTCAGGCTCGATGAACCGTTGGTAAATGTCCCTGACTAAGCTGGTTGCGGGAACAAGAAGGTAAGAATCGGCTGTGGAGACTATTATTGCAATTATAGTGGCGATAATGATAGTTCCGAGGATAACCGGCAGGTTATTAACCGCGGCGTAAACGATTATCCGACCCGGATTCTCAATTCCCCAGTTCAGACTGCTTGCGTACCATGCAGCGAGGATAATCATCATTTCAGCGACGGCAACTCCAATCAGCATATATATCACTGCTCGTTTTGCCGTTTTTTCATCCTTTGCGGAAAAGAATCGCTGATACATATTCGCGTCACCCAACATCAGCAAAAAAGCGGGAAGAAGAAGACCTACTATCTCCCATCCGTTGAGTACCCCTGAAAATTGAAAGTGACTTGGCGGGAGTGTTTGCATCATACTTTCAATTCCCCCTGCCTCAACCATGAGAAACGGTACCGCGAGGATAATTCCCACCAGGATGAGAATACCGTTCACGAGGTCTGTGTACGCCACTGAAAACATCCCAGCAAGCCCTGTGTAGAGGATGACGAACACGGCGGATATGATCACTCCGACGGATGTATCTATAGCCGGATTGATGATATTTATTACCGCGCCTCCAGCCCGGAATTGATAGGAGACAATTGTCGTGTAGGCGGTCACTACGGTCACAGTGCCGAAAAGACGCGCCCATTTATTATATCTGACTTCTAAAATGTCCTGTACCGTAAACTGTTCAAATTTTCTGACTCTTCCCGCTATGAAGTACAAAACCACTATACCGAGAATGCCGGAGAGAGGCAGGATCAACGCAACGATGCCTATTTCGTAAGTTTTCTCCGCATTACCGAATATACTGCCGGTGCCGATCCACGTTGCCACCAGCGTTCCTACCAATACAAATGTACCGAGCTTTCTACCCGCCACCATAAAATCCGCTTGATCTTTAACACTGCGGCTGCGAATCGCACCGACAGCGATTAGGATCATTAGATACGAAAACGATACCCAAAAATAAATCATATTAACAAGTCTCCCTGAATTTTACGGTTGAGCGAAAATTATAGAAGATGTCACTGACCAGCTAAATGTCCTCCTAACCGGTCGGAAAGATATTCCGCAACCAACAAAGCATGCGAATGAACCCAATCTTTATCCGTCTTGGAAACCGGCGTTACGATTATCTCATTCGCACCGGGATCGTAGAGAACTTCTAAATGACCGCTGTTTTCGCCTTTCCTCAAAAGCCATATCAGACCGCCGACGGGCTGCTTGACTTCGCTGGCAATAGCAGGCGTCAGACCGAGAGTCTTGCTGCCGTCGGATATGGCGGATAGTATGTCACCGATTCCCGAATAACTCTGAATTCCGGTTATTTGGTATTTATTCATTTATTCCTAATAATTCTCTGTGTTCGCGACTGAGTTTTTCGCTTCCGTATTTTATTACATGAGGCACAGCCGTTTCTTTGACGTCCATTAAGAATCTAAAAGCGGATTCCTCGTCCGCCTTGGAGGCTTCGCGGATCGCCCATGCGACGGCTTTTCTTACCATGTCGTTGTTATCGGATACAAGCGGTCGCAATACCTCGAACGTCGCCGCGGGATTGGAATGCCCGCCGCGATTCAATGCTACGGTAGCTGCGGCGGCAAATCTTCGTCTCCATACGTTTGTTTGTCCCGCCCATTTTTTCAGGTCGGTTATGAGGTCAATATTGGAGAGTAGAATTTTCCCGGCAAATTGCGTAGCGAGTTGATCGCAGGTCTCCGAATTCGAGATGTAGTCAACCCAGTTATCAATTAATTGCCATGAATCCCTGTCCATTTTTTTTAAATGCTTGGAGAGTACGAAGACGGCAAACAACTGCTCTTCCCTGCCTTCGGTTTTGAAGCATTCATCCGCAAGCGTGAGAAGATCATCCAATTCAATCTTCTTCCCTTTTTCTTTCAAGAACTCTCTGGCGACAGATTTTATTGCAGGCACCCTGACGCCTATCACGCGGTCTTCATCACTGATAATTTTGCGGGCACCCTTGGCGTACGATGGATCGGCAAGTGATTTGAACTCAGTTCGAATCGACCCGATAATCGTTTTGATCTCGCTTTCGGATATCATCGTTTAATAATAGGCTTTCTCAGCATGAATCTAAATGTCGCATTGTCGGTCGGTTAATTTTAAATGACAGATTCAGAGATGCAAGTAAAAGAAGGATTTTCCTTAGATGCAGATAACCGAAATGGAGAAGTGCGCACCTAAAAAGAACTGGATA
This sequence comes from Candidatus Neomarinimicrobiota bacterium, assembly GCA_022567655.1. Lineage (NCBI taxonomy): Bacteria > Pseudomonadati > Fidelibacterota > Fidelibacterota bacterium. Next base: position 36,406 of record JADFGO010000005.1, on the reverse strand, counting down.
GTTGTAAAAAGGGTCAGGCAGTCTCGGCTTTCTTCCCTGTACCGTTTGTGGGCAGGTGTTGTTTTATCCAGTCTGTCGTGACGCTTTTCGGTCGCTCGAGGGGCAATCCCAGCGCCCGCGACCATATCGAGGATGCGAGTACACCTAACGCCCTCGAGACTCCGAACATAACGGTGTAATAATCATATTCTTTCACACCGTAAAACCACTGCAAGCATCCCGAGTGGGCATCGACGTTGGGCCAGGGATTCTTAGCCTTCCCCTGTTCTCTAAGTATGTCCGGTACTACTTCATACAGCAAACTGACTATCCGGAACAGTTCATCATCGGGCATATGTCGCTGGGCGAATTCACGTTGTGCCGTATATCGCGGATCCGTTTTTCTTAATACGGCGTGCCCGTACCCCGGAATTACCCGGCCGTCGTTCAAAGTTTCCCAGACGTAATCTGCCAATTGCTCTTTGGAAGGAACGCCGCCGCCGAGTTTTTCCTGTAAATGCTGTATCCAGATAAGAACTTCCTGGTTAGCGAGTCCGTGGAGAGGACCCGCAAGAGCGTCCATTCCTCCCGACAGACTGTAATAAGCGTCCGACAGGGTAGAGCCTACTAAATGCGCCGCATGCGCCGAGGCGTTACCTCCCTCATGATCGGCGTGGATTGTGAGATATAGCCTCATCAGTTCCATATATTCCGGTGATTCGATGCCCATCATATGAGCGTAGTTGGCTGCCCAGTCGAGATTTTCGTCCGCATGTATTCTGACGCCGTCCTTGAACGTCCGGCGATAGATATAAGCTGCAATTGTAGGAAGCTTGCCGAGCAGGTTCATAGAATCTTCATATTGAGCGTCCCAGTAATCTTCTTTATGCAATCCATCGTGATAACGCTTAGAGAATACGGATTCTGTCTGAAGGGCAAGAATCCCCACGGAAAATTGAGTCATCGGATGAGTATGTTTCGGCAATCCGTCTATGACGTCAAAGACATGCTGCGGGACTTCCCTTCGATTCATCCATTCTTTGTAAACCTCGCGGGCTTCTTCTTGAGACGGGATCTCGCCCAAAAGGAGTAAATAGAAAAGTCCTTCAGGAAGCGGTTCTTCTCCATCGGGGGCTCTCGGGAGTCTTTCACGTAAATTTTGGATCGTGCAGCCGCGAAATCTGATTCCCTCATCGGGATCAAGCGCTGAAGGTTCCCAGACCATACATTTAAGCCCTCTCATTCCTCCGTACGCCTGCGATATAGTAACGTCGGCGATTTTCTGATCTCCGAACTCCCTGAGGAGTTCTGTGACCTCAGTTCGTTTGGGTTCAATTTTAGCGAATAATTTTTCTTTTAAGGTTGACATTCACTCCTCCAGCTGCAACCGTATTGAATAGCGGAGAAAAGTAGCGGTTACTTCCAGTTTCTCCCGTATCCCGAATATAAATAAACCTTTTGACATCTTTTTGCGTGTAGATTGCGATTATACGTCTTTAATCATTTTCCCCGAAAAACTTGCCTCCTACTGATTACAATCTAACATAATGTCCGTTTTAAATCAAGTAAATGGGGATACAAAATAGAATTAAATTGCTATTTGATTATCGGACAGATGATCCGGATTGATTATACAAAGAAGATTGAGAAGAAAAGTGCGGCTGAATGTTCTGTCAGTATCCCTCGTCCTCCCAATAGATTTTCTGTTCTTCTATAACCCGCATGATGTACCGCGCTAATTTGCGCTTATCGGAGGAGAGTCTGACAGTGACCTCATCTTCGTCGCTTGCACACTTGTGCATGATAGATTCAAGCTCTTCCAATTCCTCCTTTTCAAGTTCAATGCCGAGTTTTGCTCTCATTATTATTTTACCTTATGCTTGCTGACAAACTTGTTACCTTTAATAAAAAACCGCCATTTGAGGTTTGTGGCGCGACTTATGCCTATTCGGTTGCTCGTTCCTATATCGGGCTCATGCTCTCTTCCGTAGAGACCGATCGATTTTCCCACCGGCTCTTCGTTCAGCTCAGGCCCGATATCAAACGCTTGACAGAGCTTTCCCGGCCCGTTGGTGAGGTTCAGAATGTTATCTGTTTTCCGCCTTTGTTTCATCATATCAAGCCCTTCGGTCGGTTGAATAGCTCTTATCAGTACCGCCCCTATACCGTCTTTTTCGGTTGTGAAATTCAGAAGGTGATACATACCGTAGTTGAGGTATATGTAAACCGTCCCGTAGCTCTCCGCAAGAGCCTTGCCCTTGGTCCGGCGGGTTTTGAAATGTGATGCGTCATCGGTTTTATACGCCTCCGTCTCGACTATGATACCGCGGCAGCCGTTTAAAGCTATCTCGACGCCTAAGAGATTACGGGCAACTTCAAGCGTATCAGGGGCAAAAAAATCACCGGTCAACTCCGTCATGCAAGCAGCCGCCCCCCTTCGACGGGAATGAGGGCACCGGTGATGAAATCTGAGCCCTCAATGAGAAATTTTACGGTCGCCGCTATATCATCGGGAGAACCGATACGTTTAACGAGCGTAGCGTCGGCTATTTTTTTGGTTTTTTCTTCCGAGTAGCCGTCGGGCAGCAGGACAGGACCGGGCAAGATGCAGTTAACCTGTATAGTGGGAGCCAGCTCAACGGCGAGGACTTTCGTCATCGTCATAATGCCCCCTTTTGCCACAAAATAAGGGAGGAAATTCTTATACGGGCGTTTAGCAGCCCAATCGCCGAATGTGATTATTTTTCCTCCACCTTGTTTCAGCATAACCTTTGAGGCGGCTTTGACGCAGAGCCACGTGCCTTTGAGATCGATCGACATCTGTAATTCCCAATCCTCTTCGGAGATCTCATCGTAAGGGATAGGTTTGAAATACGATGCCATCGTTACAAGCACGTCGAGAGAGCCAAATTCCTCAACAACCTTTTCTACCATATTATTTACTTCAGACGATTGTGAAATATCCGCTTTTACCGAAATAGCATTAGCGCCATCTGAGCGGAGTCCCTCAACGAGTGACTCAGCCGCCTCCAAAGACGTGTTATAGTGAGCTGCAATGTTCGCTCCGCTTTTAGCGAGATTCTTCGCGACTACCTGGCCGACTCTCTTAGTGCCGGTTATGAGAACCGTTTTTCCTTTTAGTTCCAAATCGAATTTACCTCATTGACTCTTACTTATGTGCGGAGCTTGTACCCGATCTTAAACATGTACAAATTTATTGCGCCGAGTACGATGCTTGAAACTACAACGGTAATCATCGCCGTATTGAGGTTAATGTCTCCTATTCCGAGCATCCCGTACCTCAATCCGTTTACCATATAAAGAATCGGATTGAAAAGAGATGCTTTTGCCCAGAATGGAGGCAGCATGCTGGTAGAATAAAAGACACCTCCGAGGTAAACAAGGGGTGTTATCATATACGTCTGAAAAATTCCGAGATGCTCGAATTTCTCTGCGATAAGCCCGGTTATCAATCCGAGTTGAGCGAAGATAGTGCTTACAAAGAGCATAAAGAATCCGACCAAAAAATAATTCTCAATGTTTATATCCATTAACATTAAGCCCGTGAGCATAGTAATCACGCCGACTATCAACCCTCTTATCATTCCGCCTAAAACCATAGCGGTGACCATCTCGAAATAGGAGAGAGGTGAGGTGAGAATGTCGGCTATGTTTCCCTGGAATTTTGACATGAACAATGAGGAGGAAGTGTTCATATAAGCTGAGTTGATGACTCCCATCATCATAAGCCCCGGGAATATATATTGGAGGTAAGTCACTCCCTCAACGGAACTTATCCTCGAGCCGATCGAATAGCCGAATATGGCGATGTAAAGAAGCGCCGAGATAAAAGGGGGAACCAGCGTCTGATTCGGCAGGCTCAGAAAACGGATTATCTCCCGCTTGAGGAGAGTCCAAAATCCTATCAGCCGGCTGCTGCTGTACTCCCCGTCAGTCTGAGAAAAAGGTCCTCCAACCTTCCCGACTCCGTCTTCAGGTCTTCGATCTCTATGTTCGAGTCGGCTAATGCTTTCAGTAATCCCGACATCGATTGTTTCTTCTTGTCCAGACAGAACACCAACGTTCTGCTCTTTGTTTTCCTGCATTCATACTCCTTTAACACTTCAGGTATCTCTTCGACAGGCGATGAAGGGGTTACTTCTATCACCTGATAATGGATTTCATCCATCAAATCATTCTTATCCCCGTCGCGGATGATCTCTCCATGATTTATAATTGCGATCTTGTCGCATAATGCTTCCGCTTCTTCTATGTAATGAGTCGTTAGTAGAATCGTAGTACCGTTATTCCTCAATTCTTTCATCGAGTTCCATATCTTCCTTCTGAGTTCCACGTCAACTCCCGCTGTCGGTTCATCGAGTATCAAGAATTTCGGTTTGTGCATCATTGCCCGTGCTATCAGTAACCGCCGCTTAAGACCGCCGCTGAGTTTTCGGAAGGGCAGCTTCCTGTGATCTACAAGGTCGAAATATTCTAACAGCTCTTCAGTCCTCGCTTTCCTTTCATGCGATTTCATTCCGAAGTAACCACCCTGCAAATTCAGGACGGTTTCGGCCGGGAAGAAAAAATCGAGGTTAGGCTCCTGCGGAGAAAGCCCGACCAGCCTTCGGGCTTCGCGGTAATCCTTTACGACGTCTTTCCCGAAAACGCTGACGCTTCCGGAGGTTTTATTCGTCAGTCCGGTGATGATGTTGATTGTGGTCGTCTTTCCGGCGCCGTTCGGTCCGAGAAATCCGTAAAACTCACCCTTTTTTATAGTGAGGTCAATCCCCTTGAGTGCAGGCTTTGAATCGTAATCTTTTTTAAGGTTCCGTATCTCGAGAGCGTTCTCTGACAATTATTTCCCTTTCACATTTGAAGGAAGATATTAAAGAGCATACGGCTGAATTTCAATAGTTAAGATCAAACAATTAGATTGATAATATAGTTTCACTATCAATAATTGTGCGAGTTGGGGCTTGCCCCGACCGCACCGATAAATCGGGATTGGCGTCAGGGCAAGCCCTGACTGCCACATTAAATAGTTTCACTCGTCAATATGAACTGATTTGCCATATGTAGTTGTCATGACTTTTATTTCTCACTTTGTCAGCATATATTAAGTCAACAAGATAATCATATGACCAATCTGAGATTCATAATATTAGCGGCGCTCTTCCTGAGTTTTTTTGTTTCGTCTTCTATCGCACTATACGCTCAAACTTTGACTTGTGTGCAGTGCGGAAATCCGATCAGGTCGGGCAGTTATGTGATGGTGGACGGAAAGGCGTTCCACCCGGAGCATTTTCTATGCGCTTCATGCGGCTTAGCTATCGGAAACTCTCAGTTTTACAAAGACAACGGTAACTATTATCATCCGGATCATTACATGCAGTATATTGCTCCGAAGTGCGCATATTGCGGTCAGCCTATTACCGGCGAATATGTCGAAGCGGACGGAAAAAAATATCACAAAGACCATTACCGGCAGCATGTGGCTCTGAAGTGCAGTTACTGCGGTCTTGCAATTACCGGCGAATATACGAAAACGTTCTGGGGCGAGAGCTATCACAAATATCATGAGGGACACGCCATCAAGTGTGATTACTGCGGGCGGTATATCTCGGATGCCGCAACAAGAGGCGGGATTAGATATAATGACGGCAGAAATATATGCGGGATATGCAAGGCGACAGCTATCAGTGATTTCAATGTAGCGAAACACCTGTTTGATGGGATTAAAAAGGAGTTGAGGCTATACGGGATAGATATTCAATGGGACGAGATCGGGCTGTATCTTGTGGACAGGAATTACATCGCACAGCTCTCGAACGAAAACCGGGTCATAGAGGAGCAAACAGGATTTACATATCATAGATTTGAAACGTTGAATGGAAGAGTCATCAACAAGAGATTCGATATTTATATGCTCAAAGGAATGCCGGAAATTAACTTTATCTCGACCGCTGCGCATGAGCTCATGCACGTCTGGCTTTATCTTAACACACCTTATGAGATGGACAAAGCGATGAGCGAGGGAAGCGCAAACTACGCATCCTATCTCGTTTTGAAAAACAGAAGAGCCGACAGAGCGAAGTACCTCATCGAGAACATGAACAAAGACAGAGACCCGATTTACGGTGACGGTTTCAGACGCATTAAGAATTTAGTGGGATCCGTCGGGACGCAGGGATGGCTGGGATATCTACCTGATAACCGGCGAATGCCGGCAGGTTATTAAGAGCCGCGGTTATTGAAAGAGAGGATATTTTTTATTATATGCCCGGCTATATCCGGGTTTTCTTTTAATCTGCGGATGGAATATGCGAGCCATTCTTCACCGTAAGGCACGTAAATTCTCAACCGGTGTCCGTCCGCTAATATCTTCTTCCCCATCTCCTTGTTCACGCCGTAGATCATTTGAAATTCATACTCTTCTTTGCCGAGCCCCATTTCATTGATAATGTCGTAAGCTTCGTAAACGAGCCGTTCGTCATGAGTTGCAATTCCGACGTAACGACCTCCCCTGAGCAACATCTTAAGCAGTCGGGTATAATTCAGCCTGATATTTTCTCTGTCCTTGAATGCGATCTCTCTCGGCTCGACGTAAATACCCTTACAAAGCCTCACACCGGCTTTAATTTTCAGAAGTTCAGAGACGTCCGATTCGCTTCGACGGAGGTAAGCCTGAATAACTATTCCGACATTATTATGTTTTTTAGCCAGCTTGGAGTGAATTTCAAGGGTTTTGCTCGTATAAATAGATTCTTCCATATCTATACGAACGAAATTATTTTCTTTTTTAGAGAGCTGAATGATTTCGTCCATCTGCTTCAGGCAGACCTTATCGTCCAAACCCATGCCCATCTGCGTCATTTTAATCGAGATATTCGAGTCGAGTTTTTTCTCGGTCAGCTCGTTTAAGATTTCTTTGTATCTCTGGAGATAATTTACGGCGCTTTCTATCTTTTTAATATTTTCTCCGAGGATGTTGACGGTACACATGAATCCCTCATCGTTCAATTCGGAAATCACGCGGATGGCATCTTCTAACTTATCGCCCGCGATGTACCTCTTTGCAAAATAGCCTACCACCGGTTTTGGAATGAAGGGAAGCATGTTAGCTATTGCAATATTAATAACGCTCATACTTAAGCCGGATTTGAAGAGTTCGGATACATTTGCACAGGATAAAATATTGATTACCTTCGGGAATGACAAGTGAATTTGTGATGCCCGATCGGCAATAATTCCTGCCGTTGTGTAAATGAAATACCTTGACACTGTTTCGAGTTGGTAATAAGTTAACCGCCTGAATTTAGGCAGGGGAATTTATAAAATATGCTTTGGGATTTAGGTAGTGTTTTGATGTTTATGATCACTTCTTTGTTGATCATAGGTTTCACTCTTCTCTTGGCAAAAGCAGTCCGGCGGGATAATCCTACAGAAGAAAAACTGACCACATATGAATGCGGAGAGGAACCTATAGGGAATCCGTGGATACAGTTCAATATCCGATTTTACGTTGTGGCGCTGATTTTTTTGATATTCGAGGTTGAAATTGTATTCCTGTATCCGTGGGCGACCGTCTTTAAGGAGATGGGAATGTTTACGTTCGTAGAAATGATGATCTTTATAGGTATTCTGCTTGTGGGGTATGCGTATGCGTGGGTAAAGGGTGACCTGAGCTGGGTCCTGCCGAATCCGAAGTACACTTCCGACTTCGACACCTCGGATATCCCGAGATTCAAAAAACCGGCAGTGAGAAAATCACGGAAATTGGAAGCTGTCGAATAATCTGAAAGGAACAGATAATTGAGTATCATCGAAAATAAGTTTCGCGATAACGTCATAATCACGAGTGCGGACAAATTTATGAACTGGGCGAGGTTGTCATCGCTTTGGCCTATCACGTTCGGAATCGCCTGTTGTGCGATAGAAATGATGGCGACGGCGGCTTCGCGTTATGACCAGGACAGATTGGGGGTTCTGCCGAGACCCTCTCCGCGACAGTCCGATTTGATGATAGTCGCCGGGACGGTAACATTCAAAATGGCAAGCAGGATCAAACGGCTTTACGAACAGATGCCCGACCCGAAATATGTGATCGCTATGGGTTGTTGTGCCACATCGGGAGGTCCTTATTGGAAGCATGGTTATCACGTTATGAAAGGAGTAGATCAGGTCGTTCCTGTGGACGTTTACGTTCCCGGCTGTCCTCCGAGACCGGAGTCTTTGCTTGAAGGTTTCATCAAGCTTCAGGAAAAGATAAGACGCGAATCTATCGCCACGACTCAAGCTGCCTGAAATGGAGGTCGGGGAAGTATTCAAAACGTTAGAGTCAAACTTTCCTGATGGAGTGAAATCCATAGATATTGAAGGATTCGACCCATCGGCAACGATTGAAGCAAGCTCCCTACTGGAGATTTGCTCCTTTTTGAAGTCTGATAAAAAACTCAAGTTCACTTCCTTGATGTGTCTTTCCGGCGTTGATTTTGAAGAAAAGATGGAAATCGTGTATCATCTTCACTCGCTGCACTATAACCACAAAGTAACTCTCAAGGTCGAACTCCCCAGAGAGAAACCTGCGCTTCCTTCGGTCGTTTCTATTTGGATAGGTGCTGACTGGCATGAAAGGGAAGTATTTGACCTTTATGGGATTCATTTCGAGGGTCACCCCAACCTGAAACGGATATTGCTTCCTGACGATTGGGAAGGTTTCCCGCTCAGAAAAGACCACGTAGACGCCGAGAAGTATCGCGGCTGGACCATCCGGAAAGTAAAAGAAGGTTACGAATAAGAAATGCCTGATTTAAAGACAGAGGAGATGGTTGTAAATATGGGTCCGCAGCACCCCGCGACCCACGGAGTGCTGAGGTTGGAGATCACAACAGACGGAGAGATAGTCAGGAAAATCGTTCCGCATATCGGATATCTCCACCGCTGCTTTGAGAAACACTGCGAAAGTTTGGATTACCATCAGATCATTCCCTATGTGGACAGGTGTGATTACCTGGCTGCCATGAACAACGAGCACGGTTATGTCATGGCGGTGGAAAAACTGCTTGACATCGAACTGCCCGAACGCGTGGAGTACATTCGGGTTATCATGTCGGAACTAAACCGGATCGCCAGTCACTTAGTGGCGCTCGGAACGTTCGGCATGGACATCGGCGCATTTACTCCATTTTTATTTACATTTCGCGATAGAGAAAGGATTCTCGATCTATTCGAGATGACGAGCGGAGCGAGGCTCCTATACAACTATTTATGGATAGGAGGAGTAGCGCACGACCTGCCTGACGGGTTTGTAGAGAAAACTTTCGATTTCATAGATTATTTCATGCCCAAACTCATCGAATACGACGAACTCTTATCATTTAATAAGATATTTATTGAGAGAACCGCCGAAGTAGCTATAATCCCGCCGGACGTGGCTATCGATTGGGGTTTGACCGGACCTAATCTGAGAGCTTCCGGGATCGATTGGGACCTCCGCCGTGACGAGCCGTATTCCATATATGACAGATTCGATTGGGATGTAATAGTCGGCGACGGCCGGGTCGGGGTTATCGGTGATTCGTGGGCGAGATATTACGTCAGAGTGCTGGAGATGGCGGAATCGGCTAAAATAGTCAAGCAAGCGCTTGAGAGTCTCCCGTCTGACGAAAACGTCAAGTCGGCAGTTCCGAAGAGAGCAAAGACGAAAGAGGGTTCGGTATATTTCCGCTCTGAAAATCCGAGAGGGGAATTGGGTTTTTATATCGTCAGTGACGGTACGGATATTCCTCACCGGCTCAAGATGCGTTCTCCGGCTTTCAGTAATTTGAGTGCAATTTCAGATGTAGGAGAAGGACTGTTGATATCAGACCTTGTCGCGCTGCTCGGGAGTTTAGATATCGTGCTCGGTGAGATAGACAGATAGTATGGAATATTTCGTAAATCTTATGACTGACCTGATCCCGGTTTTATCCGAATTGCCTTCCTGGTTGGTTCTGCCCCCGATTATGTTCGTTTACGGCGCATTGGTTTTCACGGGGATCGCTGTCTATGCTCTTGTTGTGATCTGGTTCGAACGGAAGGTGGCGGCGCATATGCAGGACAGGCTTGGTCCGATGGAAGTGGGCGGATGGCACGGCTGGCTTCAGACCGTTGCGGATTCAGTTAAGCTGCTGCTGAAAGAGGATATTATTCCGGCGTTAGCCGACCGTCGTTTATTCAAGCTTGCCCCTTATATAGTATTCTTAGCTGCATTTTCTGTGTTCGCCGCGCTTCCCTTCTCCGACAAGATCATCGGAAGCGAACTCAACATAGGAATATTTTACATTCTCGCCGTCTCCTCGGTAGGAGTGATCGGAATCCTGATGGCGGGCTGGGGCTCAAATAACAAATGGGCGTTATTCGGTTCAATGAGGTCGGTGGCGCAACTCGTGAGTTACGAAATTCCGATAGGATTATCTATTTTAGTTGTCGTGATGAGCGTAGGTTCGTTGAGTATGAGGGACATCGTGATGGCTCAGGACGGCGGTATTCTAAACTGGATGATATGGAAAAATCCGCCGTTTAATTTCATAGCGTTCTTTGTGTTGTTTATTGCGGGTACGGCGGAGTCAAACAGAGTTCCCTTCGACATTCCCGAGGCGGAATCGGAATTGGTGGCAGGTTTTCACGTTGAGTACTCCGGTATGCGTTTTTCTTTCTTCTTTCTTGCCGAGTACGCCCACATGTTTGCCATCGGAGTCATCGCCTCCACATTATTCCTCGGAGGCTGGCATTGGGTAACAGGAGCCGTGAGTACACCGGGGATAGGTCTCCTTGTGATGTCTCTAAAAGCGTTTTCATTTGTGTTGGTTATGATATGGTTTAGATGGACGCTGCCGCGACTAAGGGTGGATCAGCTTATGTATGTATGCTGGAAAGTGCTTGTGCCATTATCGTTCCTCAACATGGTGGGTGCCGGTTTATGGGTAGGATTTTCTTCATGATACAATATTTCAAAAACATTTATAGCGCTGTCAGTACGGTTTTAATTGGCATGAAGGTAACATTCAGCCATCTTTTCGTCCGTTCGATTACACTGCAGTATCCAAAAGAGAAGATGGAAATGTTCGACCGCTCACGCAACAGGCTTTACGTGGATATCGAGGACTGTATAGGATGCTATCTGTGCGACAAGGTGTGCCCTGTGGACTGCATACACATAGAAACGATCAAGGCAAGACCGGGTGAGGATCTCGGATTGACGGAAAAATTCGAGAAGAAGAAAACTTTCGTGTTTCCGATGTTCGACATTGATATGGCGGAATGCTGTTACTGCGGTCTATGCGTGTTCCCCTGTCCGACTGAGTGCATTTACTGGATATCAGATTATGAATTTGCAGAGTACGACAGGAGCAATCTCAATTATCATTTCGGAAATATTACTCCTGACGAGGCGCGCGTCCGATATGAGGAATCCGAAAAACTGAAGATCCAGAAAGATAAAGAGCTCGCCGCAAGAAAGGCAATCGCGGGTAAAGACAAACCATCCAAGAGCGCCGACGGCGAAAATGACGCGACGGAATAATATTCCCTAATGGAAACTTTTGTATTCTATCTGTTCGCGGGAATGACACTGATCGCCGGTTGGATAGTAATATATTCCAAAAACCTGATCTATTCGGCGTTCTCGCTGCTTTTCACATTTCTCGGCGTAGCCGGATTGTACGGATTGCTCATGGCGGATTTCATAGCGGCAACGCAAATACTGATATACGTCGGCGGAGTACTGATATTAGTGTTGTTCGGCGTCATGCTGACAGCGAGGAAGACGAGTATGGAAATTACGCAGTCAAACCTTCCACGTTTGCCCGGGGCGCTGTTAGCGGGATTCGTTTTCCTGCTGTTGATGTTAGTAATCTTCAGCGAGGACAGCTGGAATTCAGCGTCGAATCCCGGTGTAAAAGAAACAGTCCCCGAGTTAGGTAAACTGCTCATGACAAAATATCTAATTCCTTTTGAGACTGCCTCGATTCTTCTTCTTGCCGCTCTGATAGGAGCGGTTTTTATAGCGAGGAGAGAAGAATCATGATCCCGGTGGGTCTATATCATTATCTGGTGGTCTCGGCGCTGCTCTTTTCATTCGGGATATTTGCGGTCACGACGAGAAGGAACGCGATAGCGGTTCTGCTCGGGATCGAGCTCATTCTGAATGCCGCCAACATCAACTTCGTCGCGTTCGCCCGATACGGTATATTCTCGATGGACGGACAAATTTTTGCACTGTTCATCATCATCATGGCTGCTGCGGAAGCTGCGGTGGCGCTCGCTATAGTCCTGAACATTTATAACAATTTCAAAACTATTAACGTCGATGAAGCCAGCTCCTTAAAGAATTAGATGAATACGGTCATTATATATTCGTTGATTCTACTCTTTCTGCCGTTATTAGCCTTCGGGATCAATATCTTAATCGGGAAAAGGCTCCCGAGAAAGGGCGATTGGGTTTCAGTAGCTGCTATTCTTGTTTCATTTTCTTTCGCGCTTTCACTCTTTGCGTATATGATGTTCGTGCGCTATGATCCGAATTTCAGCGTAGAATGGAGGTGGACATGGATAGACTTAGGCGGGTTTGTGATAGAGCTCGGGGTGTTAGTGGACAATCTCACGGTGATGATGTTACTCGTCGTGACACTTGTGAGCAGCCTTATACACATCTATTCGATATCGTACATGGCAGGCGACCCGAGATATAACAGATATTTTGCCTATCTTTCTCTTTTTTCATTCTCGATGTTGATAATCGTAATTTCGAACAATCTGTTCGGACTTTACATAGGGTGGGAACTTGTCGGAATCAGCTCATATCTATTGATAGGCTTCTGGTTCGAGAAAGATTCAGCTTCAAATGCAGGCAAAAAAGCATTTCTCACCAACCGGATAGGAGACATCGGATTTTTCCTCGGGATACTACTATTCTTCTCGGCGGTGGGGTCTTTTAATTATTCAGATATATTCGAAGGAGTGAAGGCGGGCGACATAAGCGGGAGTTTACTCACGGCAGCGGGAATCGCCTTGTTTGCCGGTGCAATAGGAAAGTCGGCGCAAGTACCCCTTCATATTTGGCTTCCCGACGCTATGGAAGGTCCTACGCCGGTCAGCGCCCTGATACACGCCGCTACAATGGTTGCGGCGGGTGTATATATGATAGGCAGGATCTACCCTCTGTTTTCTCCCGGAGCCCTTCTGTTCATCGCGTATGTTGGAGCAATTACAGCGTTTCTCACCGCGACTATCGCCATTGTAAGAAAGGACATAAAGAGAGTTCTTGCTTACTCAACGGTCTCCCAGCTCGGGTATATGATAATGGCGCTGGGTGTGGGCGGATATGCTGCCGGACTCTGGCACCTGACAACTCACGCTTTTTTCAAGGCTTTGCTTTTTCTCGGAGCGGGAAGCGTCATCCACGCTGTGCATACAAATGACATGTTTAAGATGGGCGGGCTCAGGAAGAAGATGCCGATCACCTTCTGGACATTTTTGATAGCGACCCTTGCGATATCGGGAGTACCCGGGTTTTCAGGGTTTTTCAGCAAAGACGCTATTCTCGCCGCAGCTCTCGAATTCGGTCTTGCGAATCCGGCGCACATTATTCTCTTTATCCTTGCTTTAGTAACGGCGGGTATGACGGCATTTTATATGTTCAGAGCGTTATTCATAACATTTTACGGTAAACCCCGTGATGAGAAAATTTACGCTCAAGTTCATGAATCGCCCGGATTTATGACCCTTCCCATGGTCATACTTGCCGCATTGACGGTGTTTATCACAATCGATCAGTGGAGAGGATTCGAGTTCCTGCCCGGAATCGGGGAATACGCCGGATGGTTTAATCATCTCGTTCAAAAACCCGAGATATTACTACCGGCGCTTATGGGGGCGGGGGGTGAAGCAGCCGGACACGCTGCTTCTGAAGAAACAGCCCATACCATTGCGATGTGGCTTTCGATCTTTGTTGCCGGCAGCGGAATCTTACTCGCATACCTGTTCTATTATAAGAAGAGTCTGTCGGCGAAGAAAGTCTCAAGTTCGATGGCGTCGCTTTTCAAACTGCTACGGAATAAATACTATTTTGATGAATTTTACGGCGCAACGATCATACGGGGAGTTTTAGGGCTTGCGAAGGGGAGCGCAAAGTTTGATGACACTATCATAGACGGGGCAGTCAATGGAACCGCGTCGGTAACGGTGTGGATTTCAAAATTAAGCAGGTGGTTTGACGATAATATAGTGGACGGGGCAGTAAACGGCACGGGGTCAGTAACCGCCTTTTTGGGTTCCCGCCTCAGAAAACTGCAAACAGGGAGGGTAGAGAACTACGTGGCGTTTGCAGTGCTCGGCATAATGGTATTTTTCGTAATTCAGGCAATTTTCAGCTAATGGAGGCTTATTCATAATATGCAAAGTTATTTACTTTCAGCGCTAACCTTTATTCCGGTTCTCGGGATGGTGGTGATTTTACTTATACCGCGGGATAAAAGTTACATTATAAAGGTCATTGCAGCTGTAACTACGGGCATACAGCTCTGGCTTGCTGTCCAGCTCTTCCTGATATTCGACAGGACTACCTCGGCGATGCAGTTCGTCGAACACTACAGTTGGATTCCCGCTTTTAACATCGAATATTATATGGGAGTGGACGGATTGAGTGCGCCGATGATCATGCTGACTGCGTTGCTTTCCTTTATCTGCATATTTGCCTCATGGAATATCGAAAAGGCTGTGAAGGGATATTTTGCTCTCTTTTTGCTTCTTGACGCGGGTATGATAGGTGTCTTTGTCTCCATAGACTTTTTCTTATTCTTTATCTTCTGGGAAGTAATGCTTCTTCCGATGTATTTCCTGATCGGTGTCTGGGGCGGTCCCCGCAGAGAGTACGCAGCGATTAAGTTCTTCCTGTACACGTTGCTCGGCAGTGTATTAATACTCCTTGCCATGCTTGCGCTCTATTTTTATGACGGTCAGCACACGTTCAACATGCTCAAGCTGATGCAAACTACGTATGACTACAACTTCCAAATATGGGTGTTTTTAGCGCTGTTCATAGGGTTTGCCATAAAGGTGCCTATCTTCCCGTTCCACACCTGGCTGCCGGACGCTCATGTCGAAGCGCCGACCGCAGTCAGCGTTATTCTTGCAGGTGTCCTGTTGAAGATGGGGATATACGGCCTGCTGAGAATAAATTATCCGATACTTTCTGACGCCACCCTCTGGTTCGCTGTGCCTCTCGCGGTGCTGGGTCTTATAAACATCGTCTACGGAGCTCTTTGCGCCTTGGCTCAGACGGATCTCAAGAAGCTGGTGGCGTATTCGAGTATAAGCCACATGGGTTTCTGCCTTATCGGAATGGCAGCTCTGACCACCGCCGGAATGAACGGAGCAGTGCTTCAAATGTTCAATCATGGAACGATTACCGCAATGTTGTTCCTTCTGGTCGGAGTGATATACGACAGGACGCACATACGCGATATTGATGGATTCGGGGGATTGGCGGTCAGGATGCCGATATACGCGGGAATTGTTGCATTAGCGTTTTTTGCGGGACTCGGACTACCCGGTTTTTCCGGGTTTATCAGCGAAGCGCTCACTCTTATCGGAGGGTTCGGCGCAGAGCATAATACGACCACCTTCCGGTGGATAACAGGTCTTGCCCTGACGGGCATAGTCCTGAATGCCGCATATTTCTTGTGGGCGTACCAGAAGATATTCCTGGGCAAGCTGAACGAGAAATGGGCGGGATTGTCGGAGATCAACGGCAGGGAGCTGTTCACGCTCGTACCGTTGGCGATTATAGTCATCATTCTCGGTTTTTATCCGATGCCTATTCTCGGGATGATGTCCGAAACGATGAACGGTATTATAGAGATGGTGAAGTCGGGCGCAACAATGGCGGCTCAATAGGGAATTTGTTGTATAATGGATAATATCAGCAGCCTCAATCTCTTTATTCCCGAGCTGACGTTGACAACAACGATATTGGTCCTCATCATCTATGACCTGTTTCTCAAGAAGGATGAATCGGTCTACACTGTATTTGTAGCCGGAGTCGGGCTTGTCATTACCATGATAGCGCTGATATCTTCCTACTCTAATGTGCCGACGAGTCTTTTTTCCGGTATGCTCGCGCTCGATCCGTTTTCGTTTTATTTTAAATTTTTATTTGTAATTACAGCCTTTTTTGTTCTGCTGATCTCCTCCTCGTCATTAGAAATGAAAGGAAGATCCCACGGCGAGTTCAACGCGTTGATATTGACGATTACTCTTGGGATGTTTTTGATGGCGTCCGCCACAAATCTCCTGACGGCGTATTTAGCGCTCGAACTGGTCAGTGTTACCTCATACGTAGTTGCGGGATATCTCAAAGAATCGAGACGGTCAAGCGAGGCTGCGTTGAAGTATGTGATCTACGGCGGCGTCACCTCGGGGATCATGCTGTACGGTTTTTCGTTATTATACGGACTCACCGGCACGCTGGACATATCGGGCATAGGGGAGGTTTTGTCGCAGGGTGAAGCGGGCAATCTGACGGTGCTTATTTCCTTCCTGATGATCCTCGCCGGATTCGGGTATAAGATAGCGTCGGTGCCGTTCCATTTCTGGGCTCCGGACGTGTACGAAGGGTCACCGACCGCATTTACTGCGTTTCTCTCTGTCGGTCCTAAAGCTGCCGGTTTCGCTCTCTTGATCCGATTCTTCAACACAGCATTCGTTTCTGAGAACAATGTGAACATGTCGAATTGGTACGCGATCGAGCAGCTCAACTGGCCGCAGATAATGATGTGGATCTCGGCTATTACGATGACACTTGGAAACTTAGTCGCTTTGCAGCAGAACAACGTAAAACGGCTTCTCGCTTATTCGAGTATCGCTCATGCCGGCTACGTTCTGATGGGTATTGTTGTTCTCACTCAGGACGGACTGTTCGCCATGATGTTTTATCTTGCGGCTTACTATCTCATGAATCTCGGAGCGTTTTTTGTCGTTCTAAACATTGCCGACCGGTTCGGTACGGAGGAGATAGACGAATATAACGGTCTCGTTTTTAAAGCTCCCTATCTGTCGGTATGCATGGGCATATTCCTGCTTTCCCTTGCCGGGATACCGCCGACTATCGGTTTCATCGGAAAATTCTATCTGTTCGCCGCCCTTCTTAAGGGAGGTTCGGCTTACTATTGGCTCGCTATCGTAGGTGCCTTGAACAGTGTGGTGTCGCTGTATTATTATGCTAGGGTGCTCCGTGCGCTCTTCATGCGCGGCGAACCGTCTGAGGCTGAGAAACCTCTCTCAAAGACTCCTTTGGTAGTTGTCGGGTTTCTTGCCGTTCCTGTACTTTTATTAGGCGTTTACTGGGCGCCGCTTTCCGACTTTACTCAAGCCTCGCTAAAGCTCCTTCTGGGACACTGATATAGAGCCCTGACATAATAGCGGATTCCGGGCGGATACTTTATCTTTCCCACGTAAAATAACCTTTGAAATTACTTTGAATTTTACCTATATTTTCGCCTCTTGAACGGAGGAATTAGGTTGTTTTCAAGGGGGGGTTAATTAGCTGCCGGGAGTCTGTTTTTTTAAGTCGGGGCAAGAGAGTGAGCGAAAAAAAAGTTTCTGATTCACATGTGCAGATGGCGGAGATAGTTCTCCCCAATGATGCAAATCCTCTCGGAAATATGCTCGGCGGAAAGGTCATGCATCTCATCGACATAGCAGCTTCTATGAGCGCTATGCGACTCTGTCGTAAACCGGTAGTCACAGTATCAGTAGATTCTCTCGATTTCAGGTATCCAATCAAGGTAGGACACATGATCCTTCTCAAAGCCTCTGTTAATTATACTCACAGGACGTCTATGGAGATCGGCGTTCGTGTAGAATCCGAAAATCCTCTTACCGGAGAGCGGTTCCATACAAGTTCGGCATACCTGACTTTCGTTGCGCTCGACAAACAGGGCAAACCCACTGAAGTTCCTACAATTGTGCCTGAGACCGAAGAGGAAAAAGAACGCTTTAAGGCGGCGGAATCAAGAAGAGCTTACAGGATGGAGACTCTCTCAAAAGAGGAGAATAAGAAAAAAAACTAATGTTATCGGAATATTTACCGTTACTTTTTCTCATGATCATAGTTTTCGTGTTAGTAGCTTCCATGCTCTTTTTGTCGAAGTTACTGCAGCCGAAACGCCGTTCCGAAGTAGACTTAGAACCTTACGAATCGGGCATAGCTCCTGAATCATCTGCGCGCCTGAGGTTTTCCATAAAATATTTTATTATAGCCATCATATTCATAATTTTTGACATAGAGTTAATCTTCATGTATCCGTGGGCAATAGTGTTTAAAGATCTCCTCGAGTTCGGGGATTTTATCTTCATCGAAATGGTTACCTTTCTCGGCATTCTTTTAGTAGGATTGATTTATGTGTGGAAGATGGGCGCTCTTGAGTGGGATTGAAATGCCTGATAAGCCCTACAGCAAGAATGATATATTCGATAGAATCAAAGCGAAGTTTCCCGGAGAGGTAATTGAAGACGAGAACCCCATAAACAAAGACGCGGTCAGCGTAAGAAGCGGCAATATCATAGAGATACTGAATTTCTGCCGCACCGATCCGGAATTGAAATTCGAATTTTTAACCGATCTCACGGCAGTAGATTACCTTCAGATGGAAGCGGCAGCCAGATTTGCGGTTGTATACGTCTTAAGAAACCTTGAAAATATGAACATGTTGATCGTTAAAGCGTTTCTTGATGATGATGTGATAATTGATTCGGTCGCCGGCATATGGAGTTGTGCGGAATGGCTCGAAAGGGAAGTCTGGGACCTGTTTGGAGTGAAATTCAAGGGTCACCCGAACCTGCGGCGAATTTTGATGCCCGATGATTATGAGGGACACCCGCTCAGGAAGGATTACCCGTTGAAGGGGAGAGGCGAGAGAGACTCGTTCAAGATTGTAAAGCGTGAAAGAGAGCGTTACTGAGTGATTAGGGTAGAGAAGGAGCTACCGAGCGAAACGCTGCAGCTCAGTTTCGGACCTCAGCACCCCGCTACACACGGTACACTCCAACTGGTGATGGAATTAGACGGAGAGAAGGTTGTCAGCGTGGAACCGCATATCGGATTCCTGCATACCGGATTCGAAAAACTCGCCGAACACATGTCCTATAATCAGTTTGTTACGGTTACCGACAGAATGAACTATCTTTCACCGTTGTCGAACAATATCGCATTTTCCCTTGCTGCGGAAAAGCTTTTCGGGATAGAAATCCCTAAACGCGGGCAGTATATCCGTGTACTGATGGCGGAACTTTCAAGAATCGCCGACCATCTCCTCGCTATCGGAACGGCTGCTATGGACCTCGGAGCCCTGACTGTTTTTCTGTACGGGTTCAGGGAAAGGGAGAAACTTTATGACCTTTTTGAGTGGGCAACGGGCGCGCGCCTGACCACGAGTTATACGCGTGTGGGCGGACTAATGGCTGACCTTCCTGAAGATTTTCCTGATGCGGTCTTGAAGTGGATGAGGCAATTCCCCAAAACCATCGACGAGATCGAAAAGCTTCTCAATCATAACCGGATCTTCCAGGACAGAACCTATGACGTCGGCGTAATTTCGAAGGAAGACGTCACCAAATACAGTCTTACGGGTCCGATAGCCCGTGCTTCCGGCGTGAAATATGACTTGAGAAAGGACATTCCATACTCTTCGTATGAGGAGTTCGAATTTGAAGTGCCGATAGGGGAGAACGGAGATGCGTTTGACCGGTATTTGGTCCGGATGGAGGAGCTCCGGCAGTCGATTAAAATATGCGAGCAGGTGTTAAAAAACCTTCCCGGCGGTGATGTAAACATAGACCCCGATTCCAAAATCACTCTGCCGGGGAAAGACGAAGTTTACACTACGATTGAGGGACTGATACATCATTTTGAAGTAACTATGGAAAACCGGGGGATACTTCCTCCTGTCGGCGAAGTTTACTTGGGGACGGAATCACCGAGCGGAGAGTTAGGATTTTTTATCGTTTCAAACGGCGGGAGAGAGCCATACCGAGTGCGGGTAAGACCGCCATCGTTCATTAACTATACAATATTCAAAAAAATAATGACCGGAGCAATGTTTTCCGATACCGTCGCTAACCTCGGCTCTCTGAACATAATAGCAGGGGAACTCGACAGATAATGCCGACTGAATTTTCAGAAGAGTCCAAAGCCGAACTCAAGAAGCTTGTCGATTCTTACCCGGACAAGAATTCCGCTGTGATGAACGCCTTGCATCTGACGCAAAAGGAGTTTGGTTATATCTCTCATGAAGCTCTCGAATCGCTCTCGAGAGAGATGGAAATCCCCGTTCAGCAGCTCGAGGACACTGCAAGTTTTTACACGATGTACTTCAAGGAACCGGTGGGAAGGAACGTCATATGGGTTTGCCATACGCTGCCGTGCGCGTTGAGAGGTTCAGCCGGCATACTCGATTACCTTAAGAGTAAACTCGATGTCGAAGTGGGGGAATCCACAAAAGATAACAGATTCACACTTCTCAAGGCGGAATGTTTGGCGTCGTGTGACACTGCGCCCATGATGCAGGTAAATGATGAGTACCATGAAAATCTCGATAACCAAAAGATCGATAAAATTCTCGGCAGGTTCGATTGATGGAAAAGATCCTCACGAGAAATATAGCGGTTGAGAATTCTCATAGAATAAGCGCGTACATTGCTTCGGGCGGATATGAAGCGCTCAAAACAGTATTGAACGACCTTTCCCCCGATGAAGTGACAGACATAGTGAAAAATTCCGGCTTAAGGGGAAGGGGCGGCGCCGGATTCCCGGCAGGTGTAAAGTGGGGCTTCGTTCCCAAAGAGACCGATAAGCTGAAATATCTCGTGTGCAATGCCGATGAATCGGAACCGGGTACTTTCAAAGACAGGCTTATTCTTGATAACGATCCGCATATGATGCTCGAGGGGATCGCCATCGCATCTTACGCCATCGGAGCGAATACGGCGTTTATATACATCCGGGGCGAGTTTGCCGCTCAAACGCTGATTCTCAACGAAGCGATAGAGGAGATGAAAGAAAAAGGATTCCTCGGGAAAAATATTCTTTCGAGCGGCTACGACCTCGATATTATTATTACGCGGGGAGCCGGCGCGTATATCTGCGGCGAAGAGACGGCACTGCTGACATCCTTAGAAGGTAAACGCGGTTACCCCCGTATTAAACCTCCGTTTCCGGCGGTCGCGGGTTATCTAAATTCGCCGACAATCGTAAACAACGTTGAGACGCTCTGCTGTGTTCCGCATATTATCTCCCGGGGCGCTGATTGGTTCAAATCTATCGGTACCGAGATGAGTTCAGGACCAAAATTATACTGTGTTTCAGGGCATGTCCGAAATCCGGGAGTGTTCGAGCTTCCCATGGGAACGCCCTTAAAAGAACTGATATTCGAGCATGCGGGCGGAGTCCTGCACAACAGGAAACTGAAGGCTGTCATTCCGGGCGGTTCTTCGACTTCGGTGCTTAAAGCCGACGAGATAGATATAGCCATGGATTTCGATTCAGTCGCAGCAGCAGGGAGTATGCTCGGTTCGGCGGGAATTATAGTTATGGACGAGCAGACCGATATGGTTGATGCGTGTTATAACCTCTCGAGGTTTTACGCTCATGAGTCATGCGGCCAATGTACTCCGTGCCGGGAAGGTGTGCCGTGGATGACGATGATTCTCGGTAGAATTACGAATGGAAAGGGAGGCAGGCGCGACATAGACCTTCTACTCGACATCTGTAAAAGCATCGAAAGAAAAACT
The DNA here is from genome assembly GCA_022567655.1 of Candidatus Neomarinimicrobiota bacterium. Taxonomy (NCBI): domain Bacteria; kingdom Pseudomonadati; phylum Fidelibacterota; species Fidelibacterota bacterium. The sequence continues at coordinate 14,596 of JADFGO010000005.1, read as the reverse complement.
ATCTGCCCCTTTGGAGACGCTGCGGTAGCGCCGGTTAAAAGTTATATTGATAAATTCCGTGAAGAATTCGATTACTACGTGGAGAATAAAAAATCGATGGTGCAGGAAAATGAGAAAAGCGACATTGTCGCGAATTAGGTTCGGCTTGAAATGCCACTGATTAAACTGAACGATAAAGAGATCGAAGTAGAGAACGGAGCGAGATTGCTTCAGGTGGCGTTGGACGAGGGTTTTGATATACCGCATTATTGTTATCATCCGAGTCTCTCCATCGCAGGCAACTGCCGGATGTGCTGCGTGGAAGTAGAGGGGATGCCGGGACTTCAAATATCCTGTAACGTTACAATAAACGAGCTTCCCGAAGAGAGAAAAGTGGATGGAAGTTACGATATGGTGGTCAACAGTGAATCCGAAGAGGTCAAGGACGCCCGTAGCAGGGTGCTCGAACTTCTTCTTTTGAACCACCCTTTAGACTGTCCCGTATGCGATCAGGCGGGTGAATGTTATCTTCAGGACTACTCTTATCTGCATGGCAACGCCCACAGCCGCTTTAAAGAAGAAAAGAGGGTGAATCCGAAGAAGCGGCTTGGAGACGAAATATGGATTTATCCCAACCGATGCGTTCTCTGTTCGAGGTGTATTCGATTTTGTGACGAAATTGTCGGTGACCCGCAGCTGATTGTGCGGAACAGAGGTTACAGCTCCATCATAGACGTTCGCGACGGCCAACCGATAGATAACAAGCTGTCGGGGAATACGGCCGATATCTGCCCTGTCGGCAGTCTGGTAAGCAACGATTTTCTTCATAAGACACGAGTCTGGAATTTGAAAGAACACGACACTGTTTGCATGGATTGTTCGGTCGGCTGCAACGTGGAGATAGGAGTTTCAAACAATGAGATTCAACGGATAAAACCCCGTTACAATAAAGATGTGAACGATTATTGGATGTGTGATGACGGGAGGCTCGGTTATCATGCCGCAGAAAAAGTAGAACGGCTGCAATCCCCGCTGCTGAAGGGGGAAAACGGTTTTGATCCGATTTCCTGGACTGAAGCTTTTGAAGTTATACGGGAGAACGTCATCTCAAAAGAAGGGTTTAACGCAAGTGAGTTCGCATTGATCGGTTCTCCATACTGCACGAACGAAGAGAATTATCTCCTGCGAAAAATTGTCGAGAGCATGTCGGTTCCCGCTTCGAATATAGGCTTATATCCGGCTGAGATGGAGGGAGATCCGATCATATTTAAAAGCGGGTTCAGAATCTCACCTGACAAGACTCCGAATAGAACCGGAGCGATAGATATGCTGCGCGTAGATAATACCATGACTCCGGGCGATCTATCAAACGGAAGAGTTTCGATCATTTATATGCTTCAAGGCGGATTATACGACGTGATGAACGAAAGTATGCTTGAAATATTGAACAACGCCGACTTCGTCATCGTCCAGTCAACTTACCTTTCCGATGCGGCAAAGCTTGCTGACCTTGTTCTGCCCGGTACGATGCACTACGAAAAGAGCGGAACGATGACAAACGACCGGAGGAGAGTGCAGAAAATAAATCAGGCGGTCGTACCGCCTGTTGGAACGAGAGAGGATTGGAAAGTGATATTGGAATTTGCGAACTCTATAGGTTGTGAAGGGATCGAGTTTGAAAATGTTGATGAAATTACAACTGAAATTGCTTCAAGCATTCCGGGATATGAAGGGTGCTCTACTGAAGCTGTAGGCTCAGCCGGTATAAATCTTGATTTCGAAGAAGAAGAGAATAAAAAGGTATTAGCCTGATGCTGTTGGATGTAACGATAATTCTGGTCAAAATTGTTATCGTAATCGGAGCGCTTATGCTTACCATCGCTTATCTTATCCTTGCCGAGAGGAAGGTAGCGGGATTTATACAGGAACGGCACGGACCGAACAGGGTTGGTCCATTCGGACTTTTGCAGCCGATAGCGGACGGAATCAAGACTTTGTTAAAGGAAGATATCACACCCGCCAGAGCCGATAGTCTGATACACACTCTGGCTCCGGCGATGGTGCTCGCACCCGCATTGATGACCTTCTCGGTGATTCCGTTCGGCACGGGCATAGAGGCGTTCGGAAGACATATAAAATTCCAGGTTGTGGATATTAACATCGGAATATTGTTGATCTTTGCCATTACTTCCATAGGTGTCTACGGGGTAGTTTTAGGGGGATGGAGTTCCAACAACAAGTATTCACTCCTCGGGGGACTGCGTTCTTCAGCGCAGATGATTTCCTATGAGATAGCTCTCGGTCTTTCGGTAATAGGCATAATCCTGATTACGGGTTCACTTCGATTGAATGATATCGTTGACTCCCAGCTCGGAATGTGGAACATTGTCAAACAGCCGTTAGCGTTCATTGTTTTCATCACGGCGATCTTTGCCGAGACAAACCGGCTGCCTTTTGATTTGGCTGAGGCCGAACAGGAGCTTGTTGCGGGTTATCACACCGAGTACAGCGGTTTTAAATATTCGATGTTTATGATGGGTGAATACTCGAACGTAATTACGGCGTCCGCTTTGATAGTTACGCTCTTTTTCGGCGGATGGGACGTACCGTTCGTAGATGAGGCTGCATTAGGCGGACTCGGAGCGTTTATTTCCGTCCTCTCCTTTGCGTTTAAGACAGCGTTCTTCCTTTTTCTATATTTATGGGTGCGCTGGACGCTTCCGCGTTTTCGTTACGACCAGTTAATGCATCTCGGATGGAAGGTCCTTTTGCCGTTAGCCCTGTTAAATCTGATTCTGACAGCCGCATGGATTACGTATGTGCGCTGAGTTGAGGGAGAGAAGAGCATGACAACGACGTTGTTCTTCATATTGGCTTTTCTGGCGGTAGCTTCGGCGCTGATGGTAGTAATCAGCCGGAATCCTATTTACAGCGCTCTTTTTCTTGTTGTTACGCTCTTTTGTCTCGCAGGAATTTTCCTGCTGCTCGAAGCATACTTCCTCGCCGTTGTACAGATCATAGTTTATGCAGGAGCCATAATGGTTCTGTTCTTATTCGTCATCATGCTGTTGAACCTCGAACGCGAGGCGAAGTTTCTATCAATTTCCAATCCCCGAATATTACTGATCTCGTTTCTGTCGATGACCTTTGCCGGGATGATGGCTACGCTCATTTCCGACTCGGTGAGTTTCTTTCAAAACGGCGCTGAAAGCGTCGGAGAGCTTGGAGGGACGAAAAGTATCGGTTTATCGTTGTTCACAGACTATTTGCTGCCGTTCGAGATAGCGTCACTACTGCTGCTTGTAGCGCTTGTCGGAGCCGTGCTTTTGGCTAAAAGGACTTTACGCTGATGATACCGTTAGAATATTCGTTAGTGTTGGGTGCGCTCCTGTTTTCTATCGGCGTGGTCGGTGTGCTTGTGAGAAGAAATGTTATAGTGGTATTCATGTCGATCGAGTTGATGCTCAACGCTGTTAATTTGACGCTGATAGCATTTTCGAGATATCTGAATAACGTCGACGGACAGTTGATCGTTTTCTTCGTTATGACGCTCGCAGCCGCCGAAGTAGCCGTCGGATTGGCGATAATAGTAGCGGTGTACAGGAACAAGGAATCGATAAATATCGACGAGATGAATTTACTGAAATGGTAGAGACAATCACTGATTTAGTGTGGTGGATACCTCTGTTCCCGCTTATCGGGTTCCTGCTGAACGGCTTATACGGAAAGCGATTGGGAGTTAGAGGAGTCGGGATTGTGGGCTCAGCCGTTATATTCTTATCATTCGTCACTTCGGTCGTTTTACTCGTCAAGTACTTGAATCTACACCAGGAGGGCGCGGAGTTTCATGCCCTGCTCTTCACATGGATTCCCGTTGGTGATTTGCAATTGAGCTTCAGCTATCAGATAGATTCGCTTTCTCTATTAATGGCGGTTATGGTCACCGGAGTGGCATTTCTCATTCACGTATATTCTATCGGATACATGAGCGGCGACAAGGGTTTTGCGAGATTTTTTGCGTATATGAACCTCTTTACGTTCATGATGCTCAACCTTGTTTTAGCGGATAATTACGTCTTGATGTTTCTCGGATGGGAGGGTGTGGGTCTCTGTTCATATTTGTTGATAGGATTCTGGTATGAGGATGAGGCGAACGCAAGCGCCGGGAAAAAGGCGTTCATCGTCAACAGGATAGGGGATTTCGGTTTTCTGATAGGAATTCTGCTTCTGTTCACCACCTTCGGTAGTTTCACGTTCAGCGAGATCTTTTCTCAGCTGGGGGGTTATGAGACAGGCGACGGGGTTATCACTGCGATAACGCTTTTGTTGTTCATGGGTGCGGTGGGTAAATCAGCGCAGATACCGTTGTACGTCTGGCTGCCCGACGCTATGGCAGGTCCGACTCCGGTGAGCGCGCTCATTCATGCAGCAACGATGGTTACTGCCGGCGTTTACATGGTGGCGCGCAGTAGTTTTCTCTATGTATTAGCTCCGGCGTCAATGACTCTGATCGCCGTTGTCGGCGCGCTCACCGCAATCTATGCCGCTTCCATCGCTCTCACGCAAAATGACATAAAAAAGGTTCTTGCGTATTCAACTATCAGCCAGCTCGGCTACATGTTTTTAGCATTAGGAGTGGGCGCGTTCACTGCGGGAATGTTCCATCTGCTTACTCATGCTTTTTTCAAGGGTCTGATGTTTCTCGCCGCCGGCTCCGTCATGCATGCTCTCTCGAACGAACAGAACATGAACCATATGGGCGGATTGAGGAAGGAGATTCCGAAAACGTACATCACTTTTTTAGCAGGAGCGCTCGCCCTTTCGGGAATTCCCGGGTTGTCCGGTTTTTTCAGCAAGGACGAGATATTGTGGCAGGCGTACAGCTCCCCTGCCGGCGGCTTCTGGCTCTGGATAATCGGCGCTGCGGCTGCGGGGTTGACGGCGTTTTATATCTTCCGGTTGATATTCCTTACATTTTTCGGCGAGTCGAGATGGAAAGAGGGAACGCACCCGCATGAATCTCCGGGTGTCATGACCATCCCTCTCATGATCTTAGCGCTGTTATCGGTTGCGGGCGGTTACATCGGTGTGCCCGCTCTGCTCGGTGGCAGTAACAAACTTCACCATTTTTTGGAGGCGAATCTCGCTCAGCTGCCGTCGGCAGGCGGTGTCGCACACAGCACGATGGAAGAGTATATCCTCATGGCGGTCTCGGTGCTGATCGCTGTTGCGGGAATAACTATAGCCTACATCTTTTACGTAAAAAGCCCGGAGCTTCCCCGGAAGTTGGCGGGTAAATTCCAGCGTATCTACAAATTGCTGAATAATAAGTATTACGTGGATGAGCTGTACGATTTTCTGTTCGTGCGCACAACCGTAAAAGTTGCTCGGTGGCTCTGGAGAAGCTTTGACGTGATCGTGATTGACGGGTTAGTTAACTCGTCAGGCAAATTACTGATTATCGGCGGCAGGTATCTAAGGAAAACTCAATCGGGGCTCGTTCAGAACTATGCGCTGTCAATATTTATAGGCGGGCTACTAATGATAGGTTACTTCATATTAAGGTAGGGGATGACCGGTTTACTCTCATTACATCTTCTGATACCCTTTGCAGGCGTAATTATCCTCTTAGCGCTTCCCAAGAACGATAATACGCTTCTGAAAGTTACAGCGATGCTGTTTTCGGTCGCCACGCTAATTGCCTCCATAGTCATGTTTTTCCGATTCGAGATAGGTCCGTCCGGAATGCAGTTTGTTGAACAGACGGCGTGGATTCCGGCATGGGGCATATCCTACAAAGTAGGTATCGATGGGATAAGCTTGTTTCTGATAATGATAACCACTCTGCTCACTCCTATAGCGCTTCTTTCTTCATGGAACTCGATCACACAGAGTCTTAAGGGTTTTTTAATAAGCATGCTCACCCTTGAAATAGGTATTATCGGTGTGTTTGTATCACTGGATTTATTTCTTTTTTACGTTTTTTGGGAGGTGATGCTGATACCGATGTATTTCCTCATCGGCATCTGGGGAGGCGAAAATAGAATATATGCGGCTGTTAAGTTCATAATTTACACTATGTTCGGCAGCCTGCTAATGCTCGTGGGGATATTTGTATTATATCATATAAGCGGCGACCAACTCGGCAAGCCGACTACCGACCTCCTGATGTTGTACCAATTGGACATTCCGTATAATCTCCAGTTCTGGCTCTTCCTCGCCTTTGCTTTATCGTTCGCCATTAAGGTGCCGCTCTTCCCGTTTCATACATGGCTGCCGGATGCCCACGTTGAAGCGCCGACAGCCGCGAGCGTAATACTTGCGGGTGTACTTCTGAAGATGGGAGGATACGGACTGCTGAGATTTTGTCTTCCTCTGTTTCCGGATGCGACGATAGATATGGTACCCTACATCCTGACATTAGCGGTTTTCGGCGGCATAATATACGGGGCGCTGGTCGCTATGGTCCAGCCGGACATGAAGAAGCTCGTTGCGTATTCGAGCGTGTCGCACATGGGATTCGTCGTTCTGGGGATATTTGTCCTGAACCAGCAGGGAGTTCAGGGGGCGATATTGCATATGATCAATCACGGATTGAGCACCGGAGCGCTTTTTATCCTCGTAGGATTTATTTATGAGCGGCGGCACTCCCGTCTGATCTCCGACTATGGCGGAATGGCGAAAGTGATGCCGTTTTACGCCGCTGCATTTTTAATTGTGGTTCTAAGCAGTCTCGGACTTCCCGGATTGAACGGGTTTGTAGGAGAATTTCTGATATTGGTTGGGGCATTCAAATATAGCATTTTTTTCACGGTGTTTGCCGCTACAGGTGTGATACTGGCTGCCGTTTATCTATTATGGATGTATCAGCGGGTTATGTTCGGAAAGGTGACGAGCGAAAAGAACTCGACGTTATCGGATCTTAGCTCGAGGGAGAAATGGGTGATAGTTCCAATGATAGTGCTGATTGTCATTCTCGGAGTCTATCCAAAACCCGTCCTTGAGAGAATCGAACCCTCTGTAACAAGGTTGTTGAGCATCGTCCAGAAAAATGGTAACGGGAATAATTTGGAGATCTCACCTGACGTAACTCCGGTCAGCCCCGAGAGAAATTAATTTAAAAAATATGGTGAAGGATTTGATAAATAATTTTTTTAATAGATATGTGCCCACCGTCGTTTTAATTATCCTGTTCATGCCGGTTTTATCTTTTGCATCAAGCGGGGGAGAGCACGCCGAACTGGGAAGTTCACTTCCGCTCTGGAGCATGATTCCCTTTGTAGGTATCCTGCTTTCAATTGCGCTATTTCCGCTTCTCGTTCCCCACTTCTGGCATGAACATTTTCCGAAGATTGCCGCGATGTGGGCGTTCCTTTTTGCCGTTCCGTTCCTTTACGTCTACGAAGGAGATGCGCTCTACGAAATATCTCACATTTATCTGATAGATTATATACCGTTTATAATCTTGCTGTGGGGGTTATACGTCGCATCAGGAGGCATACTCATTCGCGGGAAGCTTCAGGGTTCACCGGCGGTAAACACCGTCATCCTGATAGTCGGTACTCTGATAGCGTCATGGATCGGAACAACCGGAGCATCTATGCTTCTAATCCGACCTTTGCTTCGGGCGAACAGCTGGAGAAAACACCAGGTGCATCTCGTGATCTTTTTTATCTTTCTCGTCAGCAACGTCGGAGGTTCACTGACTCCGCTCGGCGATCCGCCGTTGTTTTTGGGATTCCTTCACTCAGTACCGTTTTTCTGGACGCTTAAATTATTACCGCATATGATGTTTGTGGTCGTGATCCTGCTTCTGATATTTTATCTGTTCGACTCATACTACTACAAGAAGGAGAAAAAACCGGAAGAGGTATCGACTTCCCCCGAGCCGCTGCGAGTCGAAGGGCTGATAAACTTTTTATTCTTAGGCGGAATAATACTCGCCGTACTTCAAAGCGGGTTGTGGAAAGGTACGTCTTTCACCGTCAGTGGAGTGCACTTGGAAGCGCAGAACCTGTTGAGAGACGGTATGATCGTTCTGATGGGCTTACTCTCAATAAAGTTTACTTCCGCTAAGATTCGCGGAGATAATGAGTTCAGTTGGTTTCCGATCAAGGAAGTGGCTTACCTGTTCGCCGGGATATTTATGACTATAATCCCGGCTCTTTTGATATTGAAAGCGGGTGCAAACGGCAATCTCGCCTGGCTGATAGAATCGGTAAAGACGCCGCGGGATTTCTTCTGGGTGACGGGAATATTGTCGAGTTTCCTTGACAACGCTCCCACATATCTGACGTTTTTCAATACGGCGCTCGGAAACTTTTTTGCGGGAATACCGGAAGCCACCGCCGTCGGGCTACTGATAGCAGAAAAGGAAATCTATCTCAAGGCGATATCGACAGGAGCCGTATTTATGGGCGCACTCAGCTATATAGGAAACGCTCCCAATTTTATGGTCAGGTCTATCGCAGAAGAATCAGGCATCCCGATGCCGAGTTTTTTCGGTTATATGTTTAAATATTCGATTTTGATTTTAATGCCTATTTTTATTCTTGTATCACTGATATTTTTTTAGGAGGAGGTAAGATGTCAAAACTCACCGAGTTGATAATTGAGGGACATGAAAATTTTGTAAAAGGGTTTGTCAGGGGGTTATTAATAGGAGCGAAATCAGGTTCGCGCATCCTGTTCAATAACGAGCAAAATATCAGTAAAAGTACTTTTGCTGAGAAAGTAAAAGTGTTCTTCGACACGCCTACTACGCATACCCATGTTATTTTGGATGAGACAGCTCTGAGTTTACTTGAGGGGGTTTTGGACAAAGAGAGTGAGAAACTTCGTCTGAAGATCGTGTCCAGGAGGAGTGTGACCTCAGCTTCATTTAAGTTTAAATACAGCGCTTACGCCGAAAATTACGGTAATATGCTGAAGGCGATATTCGAAAACCTTCCGGAGGGAGTTGTTCTCTCCGACGATTACAAACCGAAAGAGATATTGCATCCTGAAGCGAAGGGAGCGGAAGCGTATGCTCCCGAGCATGATTATGTCATTCATGCAAAAGGCAGTGCAAGCGGTGATCTTCTCAATATTCTCGAGCTGTACACGAGATGCGGTAATGAGCCGCTGGTTGACCTCGGAAAGATAGAGTTGGGATGGGAATAGGTCCTTGATTGAATTTCAGCTGAATCCGTCCGATTTTGAAGTTATCCTTCCCGAGATAGTGCTCGCCGTGGGAGGTATACTGATGCTGTTCATGGAGATCTACCTTAAAGAACGCAAGGCTATCCACCAATGGACGGCGTTCGCCTTTTTTGCGCTCGCATTTTATTTAGTGATAAGCATGGGAGGTGGAGCTTCAGATGGTTTCGGGGGAATGGTACGATCAGATTTGTTCAGTCAATTCATCGCGGGGACTGTATTGATCGGAGGCGCACTGACGGTCGTTCTGGGGAAAGAATATTTAGTCAACAGGGAGTGGCACAGGGGAGAATATTATTCACTTCTCCTGTTTGCTTCGGTGGGAATGCTCTTTATGGCGAAGGGAGTTGATTTGATCATCATCTTTCTCGGATTGGAGCTTCTTTCGATCTCATTATATATTCTTGTGGGTTTTTTCAGGGAACGGCTCTTCTCGAACGAAGCGGCGCTCAAGTACCTTCTGCTCGGCGCGTTCTCATCGGGATTTCTGCTTTACGGAATTGCCTTCATATACGGATCGTACGGGACAACGAATCTGATTGAAATAAGAGCAGCGGGTTCACCTTCAGGTCTTCCATTTTTATTGGTCGGTATGAGTCTTCTACTCGTGGGCATCGGATTTAAAGTGGCGATCGTTCCGTTTCATATGTGGTCGCCTGACGTATATCAGGGCGCGCCCACTCCTGTAACGGGATTTATGGCAACAACGACAAAAGCAGCGGCGTTTGCGGCGATGCTCCGAATAGTGATATATGGATTTCCGCTTGACGAAATAGACTGGACCCCGCTGTTCTGGATTTTGACCGTGTTAACAATGACAGTTGGAAACGTGCTGGCGATGCAACAAAATAACCTGAAGCGGATGCTCGCCTACTCTTCGATAGCGCACGCCGGTTACATAATGGTGGGAATCACCGCAGCTTCGGTTTCGGCAACCGGAGGAACGTTGTTTTATCTGCTGGGTTATCTTTTTATGAATATCGGCGCTTTCACCGTAGTACAACTCATTGAGGGAAAAGGGGAAACCCGGCTGGAGTTCGAAGATTACTCCGGGATGGCGAAAAGGAATCCTGTAATCGCTCTGACTATGGCTCTCTTCATGTTCGCACTCGCGGGATTCCCGCTGACAGCCGGGTTTACCGGTAAATTTTATCTGTTCTACTCTGCCGTGAATGAAGGTTTTATCTGGCTGATTATCATCGCCGTACTTAACAGCCTCGCTTCCGTTTATTACTATCTGAGGGTCATAATACATATGTATATGAAAGAAGGGGAGAGAGATGTTGAACCGGTGGTTGTAAGTTTCAGTGTTCGGGCTGCATTGGGAATTTGCGCTTTAGGGTTAGTCTATCTCGGCGTTATCCCGGGTCGGTTCATAGAAATAGCGAAGAATGCGGTTACAACCCTCTTTTGATCTATGATGAAAGCGCCTGATAGAGATAAACGTAATGGAATCTTAGCCTGCTATACCGGTGAGGGAAAGGGAAAAACCACAGCGGCTTTCGGTACGATACTGCGTGCCGTCGGATACGGTTGGAAAATCTGCGTCATTCAATTTGTTAAAGGTTCATGGAAATACGGAGAGATGGAAGGAATAAAACAGCTCGAACCGAAGGTTGAATTTCACCGTAAGGGATTAGGTTTTTACAAAATAGTGGACGATAAACTACCGGAAGAGGAACATAAGAATGCGGCAGCGGAGGCGCTTGAATTTTCACGCAAGAAAATAACCTCAAACGACTTCGATATGGTAATACTCGATGAGTTCAACGTTGCGATTCAGACCGGACTGATAGCGGTAGATGACGCTATCGAGTTATTAAAGCAGAGACCGCCTTGGCTGCATCTGATAGTTACGGGCAGGGGCGCGCCCGATGAGCTGATAGAAATTTGCGACCTGGTAACGGAGATGAAAGAAATTAAACATCCTTACCAATCGGGAACCCTCGCCCAAAAGGGGTTTGATTACTAAGGAATGTACAGCACTATGAAGATTATATTTCACTTCCCCCCAAAAAACAAGCGAATATAGGTGATAGCTGACGCCAACTAAATTTTCCATCCTAATAACCCAGCCATTTATGGCTGTGCGAAAATGGATTCCCAATAAAAAAACTGTTGAAACAGTTTTCTTAAGTGTGACTCATCTGCATCCCCTCGATCAATCAAGGGGTTAATAAGATGTTGAGATTATTAGTCTTAGGGTATCATGAACCCCCGATTTTAATCGGGGGATAGCAATTCGTAAAACACATCCATACAACCGTTTTAACGGTTTGCATACAACCTCTCAACTTATTGATAATTGCTATCTACCTGTTACAAAATCAATTGCCGTTTTTATGGGATATCCAGTATATTACACTCTCATGACTGCCTATAAGCATCACGAACAGAAGGGTCCCGAATCACTAAACTGTGCTGTTTTAACAATATCGGATACGCGAACCGAAGAAACGGACGACGGGGGTAAGTTCATAGCTGAGGCGCTCAATGCGGCGGGACATAAAGTGCAGGAGCGGCGGATAATCAGAGACGAGGCTGAGGAGATAAAAAAACTCGTATCGGAATTCGCGGGTACCGGAGAATTACATTTGATCATCACTACCGGAGGCACGGGAATAGCTTCCCGTGACAACACGATCCAGACGCTGAAGCCGTTGATGGACAAGACGATGGAGGGGTTCGGGGAACTGTTCAGGAGTCTGAGCTATGAAGAGATCGGCTCCCGGGCGATGCTCAGCCGGGCGGCTGGAGGGGTCGTCGGGAATACGCTTATTTTTTGTCTTCCCGGATCGCTGAATGCGGTAAAGCTCGGCATGGAAAAACTGATCCTCCCCGACCTCGGACATCTCGTCTGGGAAGTGACCCGCTGATGCGCGAGTTTAAAAGCCTGATGCCCTTTCATAAAGCGTTGGATCTCGCTTTGGAGTCCTCTATACCTACTGAAAAAACTGAAGAAGTTGATCTTGAAAGCGCACTCGGAAGGATTCTTGCAAAGGAAGTGACATCTCCTATGAACGTACCGGGATACACGCGAGCCGCTATGGACGGATACGCCCTCAACTCAGATGATACATCGGCTGCCTCCGAAGAATTGAAAGTGTCGTTACGGATCACAGGAGAAATTTTTGCGGGTGATACCTCGAAAATCGTAGTGACCACAGGGGAATCTGTGAAGATCGCCACAGGTGGAATGCTACCCGAGGGAGCAGATGCGGTTATTCCGTTCGAGGTAGTGGAAGAACAGGCAGGCTCAATAATCTTGAATAAACCGGTCGAACGGGGCGCATCACTCGGGCTTGCCGGAGAGGATATAAAAGAAGGAGAAGTTGTTTTAAACGAAGGCGTAATCTTGCACAGCGCTCATCTTGGCGCTGCGGCTTCGATTGGGATCGGGACTCTCGAATGCTACCGGAAACCGAAAGTGGCGATAGCCGTAAGCGGTGACGAAATTGCTGAAGTGGGGAAGGAGTTGGGAGAAGGACAGGTTTACGATACAAATTCTTATACTCTTTCCGCGATTGTGGACAAAGGGGGTGGAGAGGCAGTGAAGCTGCCGATCGTCCGGGACAGCGTCGAGAGCATCGAGAACTCTATCAACTCTTCCGATGCCGATATTATCGCATTCACCGGCGGGTCAAGCGTCGGTGAAAGAGACCTGATAGTGGATGCGGTTCGTAATTTAGGCGAAGTTATATTTCACGGCATCACGGTAAAGCCGGGAAAACCGACTCTTCTTGGAAGAGTAAACGGAAAACTGATACTCGGAATGCCCGGCTATCCTACGTCGTGTCTGACTGTCGCGGCTGTAATCTTAGCGCCCATGTTAAGGAAGATATCGCGAATTGACGGAGAACTGCACAGCACCACTATCGAAGCGGAGTTAGGCGAAACACTGATCTCCAAAAAAGAGTTACATCAAATCGTAACTGTCAGGATTGACAAGGGAACTGCTATTCCGGTCTTCAAAAGTTCGTCGGTAATAACGAGCATGTCAAAAGCCGACGGTTACGTCGAATTGCCGCACGGCATAACAGAAATAAGGCAGGGGGAGAAAGTAAAGGTAACGCTCCTTTGAGCCGGGCGGCATTCACGGAAAACGAGAAGGTAGCCAGCGACCTGCGCTCTATAGTCGAAGGCGACGTCTTATCGAGCGACATTTCCCGGCAGCTCTACAGTACCGCGGCGTGCATCTATGAGCTAACTCCGTTAGTTATAGTGATTCCACGCAACGAGGAAGATGTGCGTAAGGTGGCTTCTTATTCAGCTCAGACCGGAGTACCGATAACCGCGCGGGGAGCGGGTTCAGGTCTCGCAGGTGCCGCGCTCGGGACAGGTATCATACTCGACTTTACCAAGTATATGAATAGAATTTTGAGCATTGATGGAGATGTGGCTACCGTCCAACCCGGACTTATCTACGGAAATCTGAATAAGGCGCTGCGTGAAAGGAATCTTCATTTTGCGCCTGATCCCTCAAGCGGCGACTTCTGTTCTATCGGTGGTATGCTGGGAACGAACGCCGCAGGTCCGCATACCTTGACTTACGGAGCAACAAAGGATTGGATTGAGTCGCTTAAGGTGGTCACCGCGGGAGGGAATGTGATTAATTCGACTGAGACTAATGTTGCAGAGCTCGCCGGATTGGACGAACCGGATTCAAAATATTTTAAAGAAGTTTATACTCTCCTTAATGATAGTAAAGACCTGATAAATTCCTCAGCGCCCAACGTGAATAAGAACTCCTCCGGTTATAACGTTTATGAAGTATTAAAAGACGGAAGCATCGATCTGAGTAAACTGATAGTCGGTTCGGAGGGGACGCTCGGAATGATCACAGAAGCGAAATTAAAGCTGACTCGGCTGCCCGATTTTAAGGGTTTTGCGCTTGTGTCATGCTCTACTCTTGAAGATGCCGGAGAGTCTGTGAACAGACTCATGGAACAGTCACCCGCCGCACTCGACATGATAGACGACAAGCTCGTAGAGCTTTCGCTAAAAGCAAATCCCCAATTAGCGGACATAATTCACCCGGAGGCAAAATTTATTCTATTCGCTGAGTTTTTCGGCGAATCCGATGAGGAAGTCCGTACTCAACTTGACGATGCGGAGTCGGTTGTTTCCGGCAGAGGAAAGCCTGCATTATCGGTAAAACCTTCGGTTGAAAGTCAGGAAATGGAGCGACTCTGGTCGATGCGGAAAGCGGCGGTGGGAATTCTGAACAAGATCAAGGGCAGCCAAAAACCGGTTCCTTTCGTTGAAGACGGCACGGTGCATTACTCTCAGGTAGGTGATTATCTGAAGAAGATAACGGAGATATTCCAATCGGAAGGAGTCGCCGGCACGGCGTTCGGTCATGCGGGCAATGGGAATCTTCATATCCGTCCGATGCTCGATTTAAGAGATAAGGCTGACG
>JADFGO010000004.1 GCA_022567655.1 Candidatus Neomarinimicrobiota bacterium | reverse complement strand
GAGAGCATATTTTCTACCTGTTTCGGTGTATCTTTTAAGAGAGTTTTCCATTATACAACCGAGACACAGCCCTGTTCCGCATCCGAATACATTTTCTACCGAAACTGAGCAGGCTACCTTAAATTCGTCGGCGATTTCTATAACTTTCGACAACATAGGATCCGGTCCACAAGCATATATTCTCTCATATTTTTTGTCTCTCAATTTTTCAATCAACAAATCGGTAATATAACCGTTATATCCTAAAGTTCCGTCATTAGTCGCATACAGTACACGATCAGTATTGCTGGGAAGATAGTTGACCGATTTTGTCCTGAATCCGGCAAGAAGCAACGGGTTAATTCCATAAGAGAACATTTTTTGCGCTAAATAGAGCAATGGAGGCAGTCCGATCCCACCCCCTATCAAAAGGATATCGGAATTTTCCTTTTCAAATCTGAATCCGGATCCGAGTGGTCCTAAAATGTCGAGAGAGTCTCCTGTTTCTAATAAGGAGAGATAATATGTTCCTCTGCCCACCACTTCGTAGATGATTTCAGTCGATTCATCATCCGTGCCGGCTATGCTGAACGGCCTCCTGAAAAAAGGTGCGTCTTCACCCCGAACTCTGATATTTATGAATTGACCCGGAGTAGATTTAGAAATTTCCGGAGTTGTTTCAAATTCTAATGAATAGATATTATGGGCAATTTCCCTGTTTGAAAGTACCATTACAAAAGATTTACCCATTATTTGTTAAGCAAGTATCACCGTCTTTTTAACTTTTTTGGTTTTTCTTTAAGATGTTCTTCCGTCTCCTTTTCTTCAGTCTCTTTAGATTTTATCAGCAGAGCTAATCGTTTCATTTTTGACCTGGCTTCTTTAGCGTACTTTGTATCGGGATACTGTTCGACGATACGTTTATATTCAGAATGACTGATCTCCGGAGATTCATTTCTGTTATCTATTATCGAGGCTCTAAGATATGCTGCTTTTGCCGCGTATGCTGAATAAGGATATTCCGACTCTAATTGTTGCACCAGTTTAAACGCTTCCGTTCTGTTTTCTCTTATCAGACCCTCGTTAAACGCCCTGTCATAGATATCCATCTCCGGGATCTGGGATAAGCCCTTTTCCTCTATTGGTATTTTAAGATGCCGGCTCGCCTCCATAACAGAGGGGCTATCAGAGTAATCATTTATGACGAGGTGAAACATCGAATCGGCGTATTGTTCATTTTCGTACACTGAATCGTAAAGCAGTCCGAGTGTGAGAGCGGCGCGCGGTGCAAACTCAGAATTATGATGATCTTTTAAGATTCTTTCGAGGATTTGCCTTGCTGAGTCCGGTTGTGCTAAATCAAGATAATAGTATTCAGCCATCAGATATTTGCTCATTATCAGCTCACGAAGTACAACGTCATAAGCTCTTTTTCCGAATCTACTTTCTTTCTTCGGTTTTTTCACTTCTACGACTGTCTTTACCTTTTCTTTCAATGCTTCCGAGCTGTCGATCGGAACTTCGTTTAATCCGAATATCTTGAAATCATCTCTCATTAAATCCGATTTTCTTTCCTCTATTTCCTCATCTTCATCTTCCAGGTTCGCAAATTCACTATTTAGCAATTCATCCGTTGTGTTTTCGTCTGATTCATCTGTTTTACCGGATGCCGAATTGTCCGTTTTTCCCTTCACACCTTGTTTTTGCTTCCGCGCGGGAAGTATATCATCTAAGAATTCTTTTTTTACAATTGTATACTCTCTTAATAAATCTTCGGCTTTCTCTTTTTCACCCGACAACCAAAGAAGTTCGATATTGTCTATCTTCGTTGTTTCCAGAGTGGCAAGGAAACCATCCAGAATTCTTTTGTTCCGACGGGAAGAATTTGTATATACATTCTTTTTTTTCGATTTTGCCGAGCGAGCAAAATACTCACGCGCAAAATGGTAGTTGATTCGGTTGTGCAAACTGTCAATCGGATAGAGATGAAGATTGCCTAATATGAACCATGCATGAGCAGAAGATGTCGTCTTTTGATAATTAATTCCTACATCTCCGTACATCTCTATCGCTCCTTCGGTATCACCGCCGCGCAATGAGATGTCCGCTATTTCATTTTCAATTTCACCCCTGATTTTTTTGAACCGTTCAGAATCATGCATCGTCTGAAGAATATCAAGAGCTTCGTTTGTTCTTCCCATATGCTTCAACGACCGGGTGTAATCCATTTTTGCCTTTTCTAACAGCTCAGGATTCGGCAAAAGAGATTCGACTTTTTTAAATGCACTAATAGCATTTTCGAAATCGCCTTTCCCTAAGAGTATCGTCCCGATTCGATAATTTATTTCAGCTTTTTGTTGATCGTTTTTACTGTATTTCAGGTTTTCTCGAAGATACTTTAATTCGAGATCCTCAGATCCCTTATCCCTGTAAATTTCAGACAACATTTCATACCCGGCGGAGCGTAGTTTATCGTCGTTCGTCAACTCCAATACTTTGGTGATTCCCTCTTCGGCAATCGTGTATTGTCCGAGTTTCCATGCCGCCCTTCCAGACCACAGAAGCGATTCGTTTGTCAGGTTACTTTCGGGATACCTCCTGAGAAGTTCTTCTAAATTGATCTTTGAATTCTCATAATCGCCAAGATAGTAATATGATTTCCCCATTATTAATAAAGCATCGTCAACATAGCGGCTGTCCGGAAACTTACGAATTACCGACTTACATTTTTCGATTGCGAGTTCGTAATTTTTCACTTCATTTTGAGTTATCTTGATACCGGTATTCTTTTCGGACGCGTTTCTGCCGCTGTTATAATATTTCTTGGCATTATAGTAAGTGTTGAAATAAGCACAGGAGAATTGTGCCGAACCCAATGATAAAAGAAATGTAAACAGTAATAATTTTCTCAAAAGATGACTCTCAAGAAATCCATGATCGGTTATACCTTTGACGCAAGCATCCCGAAATACACGATGACAAGTGATAATAACAAACTGAAGGCTGAAGAAAATATTGACCGTTTTCTGAGGTTGTTCAGTTCAACACTAATTTCTTCGGACTCGGAAGATTGCAATCTTTCTGACAATCTGGACATTTTAGGACCCAAATAAAAAGTATGCAGTGCAGTGTTCAGAACCATTAAAGCGAATAGAATCAGCTTAATAATTATACTCATCGTGTAGATTGGTGTTTTCATTAGATCGGATATAGAATCTTCGAGCATAATATTCGACAGTCCGGTCGCAAATAAGATCAGAAGGAGTATCCATCCTACCGTCTGAAACCGCCTCCCGAGAAGCGTCATCTGGGTGGAGAAATCAGCCGGATCCAGGTGTTTTCTCAATACCGGTACTTCTATCAATACAATATAAAGCATTCCGCCGACCCACGTTGACATTGCGATAATGTGCAGATAGTTTGATACTGTAAGTGAAAATTCCATCACTGATCCAAATTTAAATTAATAGTCAGGATACTCATCTTTCCACTTCTTCATCCCGCCGGTCATGTTATAAGCGTCGAATCCATTATCAGCTAATATTTTTGCAGCAATTGCGCTTCTCCTGCCCACACGACAGTATGCGATAATCTTTTTGTCCTTCTGTTCCGATAGCTCCGCTATCCTTGATTCAAGCTCATTATAAGGTATCAGAGTAGCTTTTGGAAGATGTCCTAAATCGCCATAATATTCTTCAAGTGTGCGCACGTCGAGCAATAAGACACTCTCGTCTTCGCTGTCAACCATTTTTCTCACTTCCACGACAGAAATTTCGTTATATCCCTCTCCACTGCTTGACGAGCAACCGGCCGCCGCCAATAATAACAATACGCATGTTAAAATAGTATAATTCAAAATCTTCCTCTTTATTCAGTTAAACGACCTTCCGGGATAATTATACTTTACCCAGCTGAAATTCGCAAATGAAAAGCGACCATATCCAAAGACTTTAAAATTTAGGAGGCTGCAAACAGACTGTAGAATCGAAAATAACTGCTGTCATGCTTGACATTATTTCGGTATTAGTATAAATTCACCCACTCTAATGAAAATTAACTACCTAAACGGGCCGCATCTTTTACGCGCTATGCCGGCAGGCTCCTCACAAATGGTAAAAATTCGCATTCATTCAAATGAACCTGACGTTGTTTTCACCATACTTGAAGATTACGGCGAGCTGTCAAAGAAAAAATACACGACATGAAATCGCGGCATGTCGCCTAATTTGAGGATTCAGAAATGGAACAGATTTCAATCGTCACAGATTCTTCCTGTGATTTACAGGACGAGGTTATCAAGGAGCTTAAGATCAACGTAGTTCCGTTGAGAATTTATTTCGGAACAGATTCATATCTTGACAAAGTAACCATGACCACCGGAGAATTTTATAAAATGTTTGAAATCTCGGATGTATCGCCAACCACAAGTCAGCCTACTCCGGCGGATTTTAAGAAAATTTATGAATCTGTATCCAGGCAATCGAATCAAATTATCTCTATCCACGTTTCGGGGGGCGCGAGCGGTACGCTTCAATCAGCCCAGACCGTCTCGAGGAACATTCCCGATACGGTCGTTACAACAATCGACAGCACTACGACGAGTATTGCGCTGGGACTTTTAGTTCGATATACCGCCGGTTTACTTGAAGATGGAAGATCGTACGATGAGGTGGTCCGTCTCACGAGAAAAATGGTTCCGAACATCGATATTGTCGTGGGTATCAAAGACGTCGCAAATTTGATTAGAAGCGGACGGGTTCCTCTTTCCAAAGGCATTATAAAATCTCTCCTTAATCTAAAACCGATTATTACTTTTGACGAAAACGGCAAAGCGAAATCCATATCAGTTTCATTCGGTAAGAGAGGCCTTCATAAAAAAGTGTTGAATCTGCTTATCAAGCGGGCGGAGAAATATACTAACCTCCGTTTTGCCGTTGTGCACACTCGCGCACCGATGCTGGCTAAGTGGCTCGCCGATCACATTATGGAAAGATTTGGCACAAACGACCTCTATATAGCGGAAGCTTCCGCCGCTCTCGGCGCTCATACGGGTATGGGTGCCATTGGCGCCGCGTTCATCGGAGAACCTAAAGAATAATGATATCGATTATAGGAGTTGTATTATTAAGCTACATTATCGGTTCCGTCCCGACTTCAATTATACTGAGTAAGTTTCTCAAGGGCATCGATATCAGAGATTTCGGCAGCGGGAACCCCGGCGGAACAAATGTATTAAGGACGCTCGGTTGGGGCCCGGGGTTGGTAGTTATTTTCGTCGACGTAGCGAAGGGTTGGGTTGCTGCTTATTATATAGCCAGCTTGGGATATGAAAACGGAATCCTCTCTCCTATGCTTGTTCAGATTATTGCCGGAGTATCGGCGATTTTAGGTCATGTTTATACCGTTTTCGCCAGGTTTAAAGGAGGAAAAGGAGTTGGGACGACGGCAGGTATGCTCCTCGCTATCTACCCCGTCGCATTGATATTCTGCCTTATAGTATTTCTTATAGTTGCTTTTACATCGAAATTCGTTTCCCTGGCATCGATGCTTGCGGCAATAACACTCCCCGTCTCGCTTTACCTGCTGGAACTCTATGCGGGAAGCTCTACCCCGCCTGTACAATTTTATTTCGCACTGTTTGTGATGCTGTTCATCTTGTACACGCACAGGAGCAACATTCGGAGATTGTTGAAAGGAGAAGAAAACCGGTTCGGAGTTAAATCAGGAAGCCTCGAATAATCCGCCTAATTTATCTTACCCGCAAATATTTTTATCGCAGGTTTACTGAATTCAACTTCAAATCCTTCGATAGATAAGCCTTTCCGGTCAGTCATTATTCCAATAGTAACTACTTCACCAGGTCTCACAAAGCGTGGGAAATTTCCGCCTACTTTAAACATGTGTGCCCGGAAAACCTGAGTATTCGTGTAATATAGATATTTATCTTTTTCAAGATCGAATTCTATTGTCCTGCCGGACTCGTTAACTACGTATATCATATACCTGTCACCGGGAAGCGCTATGCCGCCCCTCGTCTTAACGGCGAAAAACAGTTTTATCCCCTCTTTTTCACCGCTGAATTGAGCGATTTTCTCATAATTGACATTAAAATTCGGCTGAGCGCACCCGGCGACCAATAACAGCATTAATACTTGTAATCTGAAAAATGCGATACTAAGATGCTCTTTTAGCATTACACTCTTCGCATTGACAGAGCACTCTAAGAAGATCATACGTATAAATTCCAGTATCGTGACGATCTCCCCACTCGAACTGAAGTGCGTAATTTCCCATTCCGTTTATCTTCATCAATTCGAATGCTTCGGAGGGTAACTTACTCGAATCTATCGTAGGTGTAGTCTTCCCCCACAAATGGGGTTCTCCCCTGCAAGCGGCGCAGGGACAGGCGTTTCTGAGTGTGACAAAATCTATGAATGTCTCATGACCGTCCGACCAGTTGATCGCCAAGTCATTCGGCATGGTTTCAACGTTTATGGGTTCCATTTGTTCATCTTTCTATCAACTCTTCGTTGATTTTATAATTACCATGCATACGCCTCCGGAGCTGCACCACCCGGTCCGGGCCAAATTTCATCGATCTTACGTAAGGACTCATCGTCTAATTTGATCTCCAATGCTCTAATTATACCTGTTAGTTGTTCTTCATTTCTCGGCCCGATAATCGGAGCTGTAACTGCATCGTTATGCAGGAGCCATGCGATTGTAACGTGAGCGGGTGATTCATCTATCTCCGCGCAAAATTTGTAATAATCTTCAATATTCGTTTTGAATTCATCGACCTTTTCCCGTGCAAATTTATCCGCCGTTCTTACTTTTCCTTTTGCCTTGAACGCTGACCCGCTCAAGATGCCGCCGTCTAAGGGACTCCAGGGTATAATGCCTATCCCATGGTCTCTGCATGACGGTAGCACTTCAAGTTCAGGTAGTCGACAGCTGAGAGTATATTTATGTTGTTCGGATACCAATCCCAGAAAATTTCTGCTGTTCGCCGCTGCCTGCGCTTTTGCGATATCCCACCCTGCAAAATTGCTGCTGCCGATGTACAAAACCTTCCCATCCCGGACTAACTGCTCCATTGCTTCCCATATCTCTTCGTACGGGGTTGTTCTTTCCACGTGATGCATCTGGTAGAGGTCTATCCTGTCAGTCTTCAGGCGTTCGAGGCTATCTTCACACGCCCTGATGATGTGATGTTTGGATAATCCTCTGTCATTTGGCTCCTCTCCCATTTTCCCATAGACTTTGGTCGCGAGTACGACCTTTTCCCTTCTCGAACTTTCATTAGCGAACCAGCTGCCGATTATTTTTTCGGTAATTCCATCTCCCATTTTCCAACCGTACACGTTTGCAGTATCAAAAAAATTTATTCCAATCTCAATCGCTTTATCCATTATATCGTGAGATTTGTCTTCATCGGTGAACGGACCGAAGTTCATAGTCCCGAGACATAACCGGGATACTTTCAATCCGCTTCTACCTAAATTGGTGTATTCCATTATGATTCCTTATCAGCAATACTGATTCTTGCTTTACTTTATACCTGTAACAAAGGCTGACGTCATAGGGGGTACAGGATCTTTAATATCAATATCCCTGAACCCGACGTCTGACAGCCATGACTTCATCTCGTTCCCGCTGTAGCATCTTCCACCCGTCATCAATTGCATTTGCACAGAAAAGATAGAACCGTCATACGGAGCCGTTTTCTCCTCATTTAAGATATGATCTTTTATCAAAAGAACTCCATCTTTGTTCAGGCTCTTATATATCTTTTCAATTAGTTTTATGTTTTCTTCTGACGTTTCCTGATGAATAATATTGAATAGGAGCGCACAATCAATTGATTCCGGGAAGTTATCGGTTTTGTAATCGCCCTCGACAAATTCTAATCTTTCACCTAAAGAGTACTCCATCGAGATTTTTTTCGCAATGGCAATAGTTTCAGGGAGATCGAAAAGAAACGCTTTGATGTCAGGATATTTTTTGCACAATTCATAGGAGTAAGTTCCCGGTCCGCACGCTACGTCGAGTAGTCTTGTTGCTTTTGATAAATCGATAACTTCAGCCGTTATCGCTGCATCGCCCCTTGAAAGTGCGAAATTATGCATTCCCTGTATAAAATGCTCCCATCCGGATTCATGCCGTTTTTCCATATACGGTTTCTCTTGCGGGGTTCCCTCTCGAATCATAGAAGTTAGTTTCTCCCACCTCTTCCAGTGGTCACCCGTAAATTGGATTATATCGCCGATGTAAGATTCTGATCCTTTCAGCAAAAATCGTTTTGAAGATTCATTGTTTGAGTACCTTTTTTCTTCTTTCGTGAGCAGCTCCATGCTGACCAGCGCATTCAGAAGAATCTCGGTCGTATCTACATCTGTACCGCAAAGCTCTGACAGTTCAGCAGCCTCAATCGCATTACTCTTAATCGCCTCGAACAATCCGAGCTCTACGGCGGAATTGAGTATTCTTGAAGCCTGGAAGCCGTTAACTATCTGCATTAGGTCTTTAAATTCCATCTCTCGCCGGTATTAATTTTAAACCGATGCGAATTTAAGGAAAGAAGAATGAAGTTACAATATAAGATAAATTAAAGGGCGGTGACCTTTTACAGCCACCGCCTTTATTTTCGGTAGGTTTGTTCTGTGGGTATTAGGTGAAGTCTTTCGTTATCTGTTCCTGCCCCTTGCGTCTTCGTAAATCATGTTTCTGACTAACGATCTCTTCCTTTTAAGCCTATCAATCACTGTGATAGTCAAAAGCGTTATCACCGTTATCATTATCGCTATGTTCATTTCAGTTCCATATCATTATCGTTTCTATTTGTTATACGACAGCGCTGCCCAATTGTTTCACTTGTTAAGAAAATTATAAGCTTTCCGATTCAGACGGCATATTATCCAAGCCGAGAAGAAACCTGATATCCTTTTCTACAACAGCCGCTTTATCAGGATATATCCCGAGAAACTTTTTATAGATATTCCCTTTTTTCGTTATAATGAAATTCGTGGGAAAACCCCAGATACCCCCGAATGATTCCATAACTTTTTCATTACCGATCAGGACATGATAATCCATCCCGAGCCGTTCAACAGTAGGCATTATATCGTCAGCATCGCCCGACTGTACTGTAACGCCTACTACCTCAAAACCGTACTCTTTGTATTTTCTTCGCATCTCGATCATGTCAGGTATCTCGTGCAGGCACGGACCGCACCAGGTTGCCCAGAAATCAACGAACAGCACCTTTCCTTTCAGCGAATTCGAATCAAAATGAGTTCCATCGAGGTACTCTAATTCAAAATGCGGCATAGGCCTTAATTCAGCCTCATCAATTGATAAAGATTTAGCCTCCACTTTACTTCCGGATTCATTCGAGGAACATGCCGCCATCGTAAGTGCCGTAATTCCTGCCATCATTATTGCCTTAAACCTCATCAACCATCTACTCCTTCAATTCATATTCGTTCTTTTATGACACTTGCAGTTCATGTATTCAAGATGCGTAATCATCAACGAGCTTAATGTATTGTGGATTACTAATACCCATATTTATCCTGATGTGGAATCCGCAGTTTTTGCGAATGCCTTCAGGAATTCTATCGGGAGAGGGAATACGACAGTAGAGTTATTCTCCGCCGCAACCTCCGTCAACGTCTGAAGAAATCGAAGTTGAATCGCTGCCGGTTCCTTACCGATAATATGAGCTGCCTTTGCTAATTTATCTGATGCCTGAAATTCTCCTTCGGCGTGGATTATTTTCGCGCGTCTTTCTCTCTCGGCTTCCGCTTGCTTTGCCATTGCTCTTTGCATCTCCTTCGTAAGCTCCACATGTTTGAGCTCTACCAGACTTACCTTAACCCCCCAGGGGTCTGTCTGATCATCAACGATTTTTTGCAGTTTTTCGTTTATCTCTTCACGATTCGATAGTAGCTCATCGAGCTCGACCTGCCCTAATATGCTCCTTAAGGTCGTTTGTGCCAACTGACCGGTGGCAAAAAGATAATCCTCCACTTCCACGATAGCTTTTTCAGGGTTAATAACCCTAAAATACAAAACGGCGTTAACCTTAACGGAAACGTTATCTTTTGTGATTATATCCTGCGTCGGGATATCCATGGTCACGACTCGTAAACTTACTTTCACCATCTTATCGATAATTGGGATGAGGAATATCAACCCTGGACCTTTCGAACCGATGAGTCTGCCCAATCTAAATATCACGCCTCTGTCATATTCCCTCACAACTTTTAGAGCTGTGCTTAAGAAAAACAGGACAACTATTATAATGAGTATTATCTGTGCCATAATTTACCCCTTAGTTATTTTCGACTTTTTTGACTTTAATTTTTAACCCGGTAATTGAAGCAACTTCAACGCTCTCACCGCTGGAAATATTTTCATCGCTGAATGCGGACCAGATTTCTCCGTGAACCCTGATCTCACCGCTTTTGCCTATATCCGTTTTCGCCACGCCTATTTCACCGATAAGACCTTCAGCCCCGGTTGCAATTTTTCGTTTTTGAGCCTTGTAATAAAGATACATCGCAGTAATGAAAAATGATGCTGTCAATAATACAGACGGAATAATGACCGAAAGACTTATCTGGTAAATGGGTAATGGCGAATCTATTAACATTATCGAGCCGAGCGTCATAGCTACAATTCCACCGATTGTCAGACCTCCATAACTTATCACCTTAATTTCAAGAATAAAAAGTATTAAAGCAAAGAGTATCAAAGCCATGCCTGCCCAATTGATCGGGAGAGTCTGGAAGCTGAAGAAAGCGAGAATCAGGAATATTCCCCCGAGGATACCGGGAACCAACGCACCGGGATTTGATATTTCGAAAAACAATCCGTATACCCCGAGCATCATGAAAATATAGGCTATATTCGGATTTGAAATTGTCAACAAAAATTTGTGCCTGAATCCCATTTCATAGTGAACGATCTTGGCATTTACCGTATTTAAAACGATCTCTTTATGTTCTAATTTTATAGTGTCACCGTTTATGGATACCAAAAGGCTGTCGATATTCGGAGAAATATAGTCTATCACATTTAGCTCTAAAGCCTTTATCTCAGTGATAGATGCGCTCTCGATAACGGCTAATTCTGCCCAATCCGCATTTTTGCCTTGTTTATCGGCTATAGATCGAATCTGCGCTACCGCATCATTCGTAACCTTATCCCACATTACGCTTCCCGAATCGGGAGAGGCCCCTCCCAAGCCCACCGGGTGTGCTGCACCTATATTGGTCCCGTTGTCCATTACTGCTATGTGAGCCGCTAAGGTGATGAAAACTCCTGCGGATCCGGCTCTTGAGCCGGACGGCGCTACATACACTATCACGGGCACATCGGACTCCAGCACTGCTTTCACTATCTGTCTCATCGATTCCATCAAGCCGCCGGGAGTGTCGAGTTCTATTATCAGTCCGTCGGCATTTAATTCTTCTGCCCGGTCGATCCCTTTGATTATGTACTCCGCAGTCACGGGATTTATAACTCCCTCTACGGTTATTAGATGAAAGATCGGGTGCGATGTTGAGTCGGTTCCGGCTTTCGCTTCCACAGTGGCAGCGACAAAGAAGCATATAATTACGAATAGCTGGATTCGACGTATCAATTTGTTAACAGGTACTTTCAATTAGTTTCAATAACGTCCTTTTTAGCCACGAATGTCAAGTGAAATCGGGGTTTACTGAGGCGCAAATAACGCGGATATCTCTTCACTGTATTTCATTCCGTAGTCGGATAAAAAGAGAAAATCGTTTTCTATTAATAATATCGGTTCCTGACCGGGTTCATTCAGTTCATCTACTTTTTTCAGTTGAGTTTCATATCGGTTTTCGAAGACAATATCGAACTCTCTTTCAAAGGACGGAAGATGTAATCCCTCTGTCGTTCTTAATTTTAGAAAAATCCGTTCAAATATCAATTGCTCCCGGCTTAGTTCCTCCCTTCCCGCTATCGGACTCTCACCGTTATTTATCTTCTTTATATACGAATCAACATCGGGCAGATTCCACCATCTGACTTTGCCGTCGAACGAATGCGCTGAGGGACCGAAACCATAATATGTTGCTCCGTTCCAATATGAGGAATTATGCATGGATTTGTATCCGGGAAGGGAATAACTTGAGATCTCATATCGTTTATAATCGGCATTTTCAAGAAACTCTATTATAGCAGCGCTCATTTCCGCCTCTAACTTTTCGTCCACAGGTGTAATCTCTCCTCTCTCTTTCATACCATAAAAAGGTGTGCCCTCTTCATAAGTGAGTGAATAAACAGAGATGTGTTTCGGCTTCAATCTGATCACCTTTTTGACGTTTTCGCGCACAGAATCGACGCTCTGTCCCGGTATACCGTAAATAAGGTCCAGATTAAAATTTTCGAATCCCGACTCCCGGGCTGCTTCAACAGCCGCAACAATATCTTCCGGCGAATGGATTCTTCCGAGCGTCTTCAGCTCTTCCGGCTGAAACGATTGCGCTCCGATACTGAGCCTATTGACTCCCGCCTCTTTATATGCGTGGAGTTTATCCTTTTTAATCTCATCGGGGTTGGCTTCGAGAGTTATCTCAGCTTCTCCGAGAATTCTGAAATGCTTCTTCAGCGAGTCCAATATTTCCTTAATTTGATCTCCGGAAAGCATACTCGGGGTGCCGCCCCCAAAATAGACAGTGCCGATATCGAGATTTGTTGGTGGATTTACCTTTATTTCAGAGAGCAGCGAATCTACAAAACTCTTTCTTGAAGATTCTTCATCTATCCCGCTCTCGATGGAATAAAAATCACAGTAAGGGCATTTAAATATGCAAAAAGGAACGTGAAGATATATACCGGCGGACGATGCTAACTTAGTATTGTGCCGATTCTTGACCAACGAACTTTTTCGAATATGTTGTACAATGGAATAGTTTTGTCCCAGGACCAGTAGATAATCAGACCTTCTCCAAGTATGTTTCGCTCGGGAACCAAACCCCAATATCGGCTGTCGTAACTCTCATCTCTGTTGTCACCCATAACGAAAATATAACCCTCGGGTATTTCTATCGGCCCGTAATTATCTCTGTTTCCGGCGCCCTTCGGATAAATGAGACCTTCCTGCATCTTCCTACTGCGAATATTCGGATCGCTGTATTTGCCATTATCAGGGAGTTCTACGAACTTGTTGTCAACATACACCTTTTTATTACGTATGGTGAGGGTTTGACCTCCGACGGCGATCGCGCGCTTAATATAATTCTGACTCGGATCGCGGGGGTATTTAAAAATTATAATGTCTCCCTGCTTGGGATGCCTGAAGGAAGGAAGACGCCAATCGGTGCCCGGAATTCGAACACCGAATATGAATTTGTTCCCGAGAATAAAATCACCGACTAATATCGTATCCTCCATAGAACCGGTCGGGATCTGATACGCCTCCACGATAGTAGCTTTGATTATCAAAGCCGTTAAAATAATTCCGCCTATCGATTTGGCGTTCTGAACGATTTTATCCATAGTTTCTTGTTTTATCATCTGTAGTCTTATACGCATGTAGTTAAACTATTGTTTCTCGGTTGACAGAGTCAAGTTCTAATCCATTCGCCGCCGAAACGCCAATGATGATGCTTTTTGCCACCGCTTCTGCCGCTACGTCCCCGACAACGTTTATATCGCATTCCTCATTTCCGGTAGAGACGGCAAAAACAATGTCACCGTCATACATAGTGTGAGCCGGAATTATAGTCCTTGAAACGCCGTCCTGCGCCATTTGAGCAACTTTTGTCGCCTGCTCCTTTGTCATCTTACAATTTGTCGCTACTACGGCAAGGACGGTGTTTTCTATCCATGGCTCACCGGACTTCGGCATTACCCAATCGTCCCTGTTAATGCTTCCGACTATCGTTTTATTTCTATAAGGGTCTATCACGTTACCAAGAGGATTTGCTACAGTCATCACTCCCACTACGACATTATCGTTTATCTTGAACGATGTCGTTCCGAATCCACCTCTGCCTCTTTTCTCTCCCGAAATACCGCCCGCAGATGCTCCGATACCTACGCCGTGCAGTCCTATCTCCGGATTTTCACCCGAAGCATCAGCAGCTGCCCGGTACCCCATTTCAAAATCAGGACGAACTGATGCGGAGCCAACCCTTAAATCGAATATCACCGCCGCTGGCACTATAGGAATCCGCGCAACTTGTACGTCATATCCGATACCCTTCTCCTCAAGAAACTTTTGCACTCCGCCCGCGGCATCCAATCCGAATGCGCTCCCTCCCGTAAGTAAGATTGCGTGTATCTTCTCTACGTTTCGAACCGGCTTGATAGATTCGATCTCACGAGTTCCGGGTGCTGAACCCCTCACGTCTACGCCCGCAACGGCGCCATATTCGAATATAGCGACCGTGCATCCGGTCTTGGCTTCGGTGTCTTCGGCGCTGCCGACTTTGACTCCGGGTACGTCTGTTATACCTTCACCACTCTGCAATGCTCACCCGTCAATTTTTATGAATCCAACTTTGTACATTTCGTATTCAGTTATGCGGACACCGGAACGCCGTTTGTCTCACCTATGCGGAAATATTTTTTCAATACAGCCATCAAAAAGTTTTGCATTGCGTACACTTCTGCGGCGAACGGCAGAAATCCCAAAAAGCCGATTATCGGCATCTCGAAATACTTTGGACCCGCTCCAAGAAAACCGGGTACTGTGTATATCCATTTCGTGTGAGCCCAGTAATTCCAGAACTCCCAGAGAAATCCGCAAATTATACCTGCGGTAAAAAGGTTCAGCAGTTTTGCCGGCTTGCCCGCCCTCATGTCGGGTAGAATTGATTTTCCTCCAAGCCGTTCATTTATCGGTTCCAACAAAAAAACGTATCCGGACCAGACAAACGCATAAAAATATGCGGCTACGTTGCTATTGAATGCGAACGGCAAAAACACTAAAAAAAATCCTGTAACAACATACCCCCTCATCATACCCTGCCCTAATTTCCAGGGTTTGATACGTATATTATCGAACAGTTTTAAATGCTTTATGAACTCATATGTAAGCAGAATACCCGGGAATATAGTAGCGAATGCCCACGCTGATGATAACCAGTAAATAGGTAAACTCTCCGGAATACCGACGTAATGCCAATTGTTCATATAAAGATCGTAAGCCTCAAAGAGCAGCCAGCATAGTACCGACCAGGGGAGCATCCATACGAATTCCAGTCTTCTGTTCATTAGATATGAAGAACCGGTTAATCGGAAAATCAAAGCGTCCATGAACATTATATAACCTGTCCATGCTATAGGGGTCATATAACTCAATACAAATTTATTTTCGATTATCAGACCTATCTCCGCAAATAGAATTATCAAGAGTCCCGCCCATCCGTACAACTTCATTATTGAATTTCCTCCGTTACTTTCATCCTTTTATTCATTGCTCTACTGTACCCCCATATCCGTTTCTACGCATATCCGGCGCCGGTACCAACCTTCCAGTGGAGCGATCCCACCCGATGGTTTGTGCGATACCAATTATATCCTTTTCTTTTAAATCGTACCCTGATGATTCCAATTTCAGTTTCATTTCACTATCAAGCGCATCCGGTTCGTAGTATAGTGAATCAGGCAGCCACTGATGGTGAATTCTCGGTCTCTTCACCGCTTCGACCGGTTCCATCTTAAAATCTATATAGTTTATGAGTACCTGAGCTACTGTGGTGATTATTCTGCTCCCGCCAGGTGAGCCGGTTATAAGCACTACCTTTCCGTTCTTTTCCACAATAGTAGGAGTCATCGAACTCAACATTCTCTTTCCGGGCTCGACTATGTTCGCTTCCCCTTGTACCAGACCATACATATTCGGAACTCCGGGTTTGGCAGCAAAGTCGTCCATTTCATTGTTCAGAAAGAAACCCGCGCCGTCAACCACAATCTTAGAGCCGTAATAGGCATTTATGGTCGTTGATACAGATACGGCGTTGCCCCACTTATCGATAACCGAATAGTGTGTGGTCTCGGTGCTCTCATTTAAAAGCACATTCTCCACGGAATCAAGCCGGGTTTCATTCCAGTACTTTAAATTCTTACTTGGGATTATTTTTCCTGTTTTAATGGTGTCCGCCTTCGGCTGCGCGTATTCCTTCGCTGTTAATGCGTTTACAGGGACATGATAGAAATCCATATCACCGAGATACGCCGCTCTGTCGGCGTATGCATGTTTAGCCGCTTCTGTAAACGTTTTATTGAACGAATAAGAGCCTCTTTCCATTCCGGATATATCAAAATTTTCGAGTATGTTCAGCATCTCTGTCAAAACTATGCCGCCGGAACTCGGAGGCTGCATTCCTATGATCTCGTACCCCCGGTAGTTGCCGATTACGGGAACACGCTCAACCGGTCTATACGCACGCAGGTCGGAGATTGTTATCAGCCCGCCATAATTATTCATTGTAGATACGAATAACTCGGCGGTCTTTCCTTCATAAAATCCTTTCGCTCCCTCTTCCATGATCCTCATTAGCGTTTCTGATAGGTCTGCCTGAATCAGTCTGTCTCCTACCTTATATGGAAGCAAATCTTTCAGGAATATGGACGAGGTTGCCGGATATTTTCGAAATATATCCAATCTCTGCGAAATCGTTTCCGACATTCCGGAGGTCACGATTATCCCTTCTTTCGCCAACTTATACGAGGGTAAAATCAGTTCCTCAACACTCATCGTTCCGTATTTATCCAAAGCGTATAGCATTCCGGCAACACTTCCGGGGACACCGGCAGCAAGCCCACCTTCTTCCGAAAGTTCGGGTATATGATTTCCTGCCGAATCGAGGAACATATCACGGGTAGCCTTTTCAGGGGCTTTCTCCCTGAAATCTATTGTAGTTTTAGTTCCGTCTGACAGGCGAAGAACCATAAATCCTCCTCCGCCTAAGTTCCCTGCTCTCGGATACGTCACCGCAAGGGTAAAGCCCACAGCCACAGCAGCGTCTACCGCGTTACCTCCCTTTTTGAGTATCTTCAGTCCTACGTCTGTTGCAAGGCTGTCGGCCGAGACGACGATACCCGCTGAATGAAATTCTGATCTATCATCAACCGGGATATTCGGATTACACGCTGGAATCGTAAGAACAAAGATTATTAGGAGTCTTTTGTAGATCACAAAAGGACTACTTTTTTTGAAAAGCATTGATGATATGATGCACTGTCGGTATTTCAGGTTCAATGTCTACAGCCATAGCGTCGAACCTGTATTCTTCCGCATCAGGTTTTTTTTCTTGTATGTATGCTTCGGCAGCTCTTATCAATTGTTCCCTCTTTTTTTCGGATATCCACTCCTCCGGTTCGCCGAAATTTTGATGTAATTTAGTTTTAACCTCTACAAATACAAGTGTGTTCTCTTTTGATGCGATTATATCTATCTCACTCTCCCTTTTTCCAGCCCAGTAGTTTCTTTCTATTACCGTGTAACCCCTCTTTATCAGTTCAAGCGATGCTATACGTTCTCCATGCTCCCCTACCTTTTTTTGGTTAGTGAGATCTAATTTCACTTCTATCTCTTTAACTCTTCGGAAACTCTTTCGGTGGACCGGAGATGGTCCTAATTGGTTTATGGATTTTATATGCTTTTCTGTTCCGTATCCTTTATGAATTTCGAACCCGTATTCGGGATATATTTTTGATATTTCACGCATGATGCCATCGCGCGTCACTTTAGCAATTATTGAAGCGGCGCCGATTGAGGTTGAGAGCGAATCCCCGTTTATTATTGCTGTTTGTGGGAAAATTTTACCCGGCAATCCTCTTCCGTCAACTAATATATGATCGGGCG
The DNA here is from genome assembly GCA_022567655.1 of Candidatus Neomarinimicrobiota bacterium. Taxonomy (NCBI): domain Bacteria; kingdom Pseudomonadati; phylum Fidelibacterota; species Fidelibacterota bacterium. Next base: position 32,608 of record JADFGO010000004.1, on the reverse strand, counting down.
TGGTTCCCAGGTTTCCGATAGCTTTTCTCATGGCCTTGTGAGTAGATTTTAAAATATCGGTTTTATCGATTTCTTCCTGCCAAACCGTTCCTACGCCGAATCTAACGCACTTTGCAGTAATGATTTCATAGAGTTCTTCTCTAACGGCGGGACGCAATTTCTTTGAGTCATCAATTCCTTCCGGTATATTGTCCTTGTCTAATATAACCGCAGCGGCTACAACAGGACCCGCTAACGGACCTCTGCCTGCTTCGTCCACACCTGCAATTTTATTAATTCCTTTTGACCAGAGTTGTTTTTCATAATGAATCGGGTCTATTTCAGGCATACGGGGGAGAGTGTTTGCCGCTCTGATTCAGATCAGTGCTGTGAGATATTTAACGAGAAATATACGGTGCATCATATCACTGAACGTCTTCATCTTCAATGTTATGCTCCACAAGGGTGTCCGTCAAAACATCAGTTGTATCTTTTAGCCGGCTTGCGAGTACTTCTAATATTTTTACCGTAAACGCGGGGAAATTCCTTACCAAATCCCTCAGAGTGATTCGAATGACGGATACTGTTGATGGTGATAACGCTTTGATGGTTGCGGTTCTTTCCTCACCGAGAATAATGGACATTTCTCCAAGAATAGTACCCGGTTTTTCGTATTCTGAGACTAAATTTTCATCCTTATATACTCCTAATTTCCCTTTTTTGAGAATATAGATATAGTCCCCGGCGTCTCCCTCATTGCAAATTACCTCACCTTCTTGAAAATCTTTTTCAATACCTGTCGTCATAGTCGAATCTCCGGTTCATCTTACGCCCATTGGGAATACTCGGAAGTTAAACAATTTTTACTATTATACTATAATAACCGGATCGCACTGAATATTCAAAATAAAAAACTGGTTGTGGGTGTATATTTAAATCGTCCGCAACCAGTTTTTATAACTTGACCGGAATGCTAATCTCCGCTTAAAAACCTGGCTCCCCCCTTGCCAGGAATGAGCTGGCTTCGCATTCTGTGCGTTGTTAAGGCATATATTATGCCACTCCGTCAAATTGGGAGAAATATTCATGCGAATTGATTAAAGCGATTCGTTATCATACTGTTTATTTTAGATTTAGCAACATACTTTAAACTGAGTTCTGTAATACAATATTGTCTTCTGTTGTGGAGTAAATTCTCATTTTGAATAACTCGGGAGGAGAATTTTATTAAATTTGAGACTGAATCCGGCTACTCTTCTTTGACTCTCTCGGCAGCTCTTCTTTGGTATGTCATCTGAGGTGTTTGAATCACGGCAACTTTACGGTCAATATTTATGTAAACTTTGGTGTTCTTCTTGATGAAATATGTCCATTCCTCAAATAGTTCACCATTGAATTCAACGTTATACCGGACGATTTGCGGGTCGGACCATGCAGCGGTCACCATCAAGTCTTCAAATCCAACGTCAATCCTTCCATTCCTGATAGCTCGAACTTTGTCACCCCTCCATTCAGGGTGGTCAAGGATTGCTAATTCCCTAGTTGCTATACGTTTGCGCTGTTTATCATAATTTTTCTGTATAAGCGTGCCTGACACTCCCCAGAGTAATCCTGCCGAACTTAAAAACGCCAACCAGGAATAAAGTGGATTTGTTTTTTTATCAAATGCTACGCCTAACCCCAAAAACGCTACCAGACCGCCTATAGCTATGTAAGTTACGGTGAGATGCAGCGTAGGCTTATCCGATTCCTCAAGAACGTTTTCGAAAAAGGGTCTTTTTTCTTCTTTTTCCAGGTAGATCCATTCCGAATCTTTTAGCGGGGGGCGAACCGCGCACGCCGTTGATTGCATCAATATCGAAAACATAAGTATTATGCCGGTCGTTCGAGTCAATTTATCTTTCTTGATCACAAAACCTCATTCCGATATAGCTTAACGTCAATTCCATGATTCTCTGCTGATGCTTCTTCCGTTTGACCTGAACAACAGCGCGCCTTCAAAATCGGTTCGATAATAATTTATGCCTAAAGAATGATATCTGGTCAGTACATTTTCTGAAGGATGATTATAAGGATTGTTCATTCCGACTGAAATTACAGCTTCCTTTGGACTTACACGATTTAAAAAAATCTCGCTGCTTGACGTCGCACTGCCGTGATGCGGAACTTTTAAAACCTCCGAGTTGATCTGAAAACCAGACTCAGCCAGAAATTTTTCCGCTTTAGAATCAATATCTCCCGGAAACAGAAAAGTCGAATATCCATAGGTGAATTTCATAACGATCGATAAGTCGTTGGAGGACTGCAGCACCGAGTAAGCATAACTTCCAGGCGGATTATACACCTGCATGTTCGAAAATGAACCTAACCTTATTGTGTCACCCATCTTGACTTTCCTTACGGGAATTCCGAGTTCACCCGCTGCTGACAGAGCATCAATATATGGTGGAGATTTTGAATCATTATAACTGGTCATTAAACTGTCTACCTGAAAGTTTTGAAGTAAATATTTCACGCCGCCAACATGGTCTGCGTCCTGATGACTGAGCAGAAGATAATCAATTTTTTTAATCCCTTTTTCCAAGAGGAAGGGTGAAATAATGTATTTTCCCGCCTGTTTGCCGAATCCTTTTCGTCCAGCATCTATCAAAATATTTTTTGTCGCAAAACCGTCTATGAAAATTGCGTCTCCTTGTCCCACGTCTAAGAAATAGACGTCAATTCCTCTAAAATGCAACGCCTTGTTCCACATAAATCCGTTCAAGGTAATTAAGACAAGTATCACTAACCATTTTCTCCCCTTTAATTCATTCAGGAATCCGATGCTGAATATCGTTAAGAGAATGATAAAAAGTAACCAGAACGGGAAAGACCCCGTGACGATATTTGCTCTAAAATTATCAGAAAAAAATGAGAGCAGTGAAATGAGAGACTCGGTTAAAAAGTCTAAACCCGCCGCAAAAATCAATCCAGATGGCGGATATAAATAGTAAAAGAACAGTGTAACTATACCCAGCGCAACAAGTACTCCGACAAATGGAACTATCAGAACGTTTAACAGCAACCCGGTAAGAAAAAAGTTTTTAAAATGATACGCTGTAAGCGGCATTGTAACTACTTGGGCTGACAGTGTCATTAAATAGAGCAAGATAATCCATCTCAATATTCGTCGAAATCCGTTAGTAGGTTTAGGTAGACGAATTTTATCTCCAAACCTCTCTTTAAAAAATATTATTGAAGCAACGGCTGCGAATGATAATTGGAATCCCGGTTGGAATAATTCCGCAGGTTTCAAAAGCAGGATGATGATCGCAGCTATTCCGAGTGTATTGAGCGGTAAGTGTCTGCGTTCGGAAATTATCCCTGCAAGTAATATTATGGACATAATCGAGGCTCTCGTTACCGGTGTCTTCCATCCAATCAGATATGCATACATGATAATTCCCGTAATTATAAAGAGAACTTTTGGTTTTCTTTTAAACCGGAAGAGCGATCCGATAATGAAAAGAATTCCAACAATGTAACCGATATGTAATCCCGAAATTGCGAGGACATGAATTATTCCCGTCTTTCTAAAATCATCACGAGTCTCTTCTGAAAGCAATGCACGATTACCGAGTAGTATCGCGCTTATTACGGAAGAACTTTCCGGAGATAGTATTCGGTTAACACTGTTTTGTAGGGACTCCCTGATTGAATAGGTCCCGTCGCTTATTGAAAGCCGATTGTCTCTCTTAGAAATTAAATTAACTGAATTGAGGTTTTTCTTTGATATATAGGCGTTTATTCCTATTGAACGAAAGTACTTACTAATGTCGAATTCACCGGGGTTTCTCCTGCCTCCGGGTAAATTGAGACGTCCCCGCAGAGCAATCGAATCGCCATACCCGACAAAATTTAAACTTTCAGGTAGTCTGATCCTTATTTTTAAACGATCCTTGACAAGATCGGAATCATTCACTATCAATCCGTCAACGGATATGTCAATCCACCTTGACTTCCCTTTGCTAACAGCTGTCACCTTACCTACTGTAGTGATGTCATTATCCGCCCATCTGCTTGAATTGAGCCGGGTGTTATCGAAGTTCGAAAGTGATGAAGCGCTGTAACCTATAAAAGCAAGGAGAACTGTTTGGGTGATAAAATTATATTCGTAATTCCGAAGAAAAAACAACAACATTAAAAGAACGGATAGTATGACAAATATTAGCAGAGGCTGAACCTGGAGTTCGAGTATCCCTTGAAACAGTATACCGAATATGATAGGGATCAGCGCCTTGAGTGCCGGATATTTAGCGAAATGGTTTATCAATCTTAATTTATATTTACATCACTCACAAATCTCTCTTTTACCAAGTTCTGCACATCAGTCATCGCCAAATCAAATGCGGGAAAATTGAGAACAAAGTTTTCAAATCCCGGGTAGATTCTTATGATTTTGTAACCGTCCGATTTTTTCTCTTCGAGAGCCCATGTAGTGTATTCGGTACGAGCGTCATCAGAAAATTCCCATTCAGACCGAAAATGCTTTTGGACGTAGAGTTCCGCTAAAACCCTCCCGGCTCGCTCAATCACAAATCCATAACTTCTTATGATAGGGGAGTTTAACATGGTTTTATTTACTTTATACTTTAGTACAGTAATTTCATAGCCGGACAGATCAATCTTTCCTTCTTCGCTAATTTCAAATTCTGAATCTATCGATTTAGGGTCCCTTGATGCCAGTGGTATGAGCGAGATGGCCAACACAACCACTACGCCCCATTTTAAAAGCGACGCTATACCGGCAATACCCAAAATCGAGTCCTATTTATTATCAGCTATCATAAGTAATTAGCGATATGATATTTTCATCAGGGAGTTTTTCACGTCCGTTTAAAAAACCAAGCTCGATGAGAAATAGAACGGCAGAAACGTTTCCGCCTAATTTTTTGACGAGCTTCAGTGCCGCCGACATCGTTCCTCCCGTAGCAAGTAGGTCATCGATAATAACAACGTTAGAACCTTCAGCAATCGAATCCCGATGTATTTCAAGCGTATCGGTACCATACTCCAGGTCATAGTTTTCTGAAGTTGTATCACCCGGTAGTTTACCCGGCTTTCTAATTAGATCGAACCCGACGCCTATTCTATCTGCGACTGCTCCGCCGAAAATAAATCCTCTCGATTCTATTCCAAGCACGATGTCAACTTCTACACCCGAAAGATGCCTTACCATCTCATCGATTGCGTTTTTGAATCCGATTGGATCACGCGTTAACGTCGTAATATCCTTGAAACCAATTCCCTGTTTAGGAAAGTCTTCGATTGTCCGTATGTAACTCTGAAGGTCAGTCATATAATTCAGCCCTGTAATGATTTATCAGAGGCATTCTCCTCCCTATCCCGAATGCTCTTTTAGTTATCTTGATTCCGGGAGGAGCCTGGCGCCTTTTATATTCGGAATTCTTGATCAAATTATGAATCCTCTCAACATCTTCTACCGCATATCCCGCGTTCACCAGATCCTTAACCGACTTTCCATGCTCGATAATATCTTCAACAAGAGGACTTACAACCTCGTAATCGAATGGATCGAATTGGTTTTCTGATAATTCTGCGGAAGGTTTTTTTAATAGCACGGACTCGGGTATAATCGCCTTATTCATTTTTCTATTATAATACTCGCACATTTTATATACCTGAAGCTTTGAGACATCATTTATCGGCGACAAACCGCCTGCCATATCCCCGTACATAGTCGCATACCCGAGCGCTAATTCAGTCTTGTTTCCCGTAGATAACAGCATATGACCGAATTTATTGGAGAGCGCCATCAGGATATTTCCGCGGATGCGCGCCTGAATATTTTCCTCCGATTCGTTTTGATCAGTATTTCGAAAATGTTTTGAAAGTGCTTCTAAATAGGTTGAATACATTTTCTCTATCGAGATCTTCTTAAAATTCATACCCAGGCTTTTTGCCAGCTCTTCGGCATCCTTTTTACCGTGTTCCGATGAATACCGTGAAGGCATGGAAACGCCCGTCACATTTTCGGGACCGAGAGCTTCACATGCGAGAACAGCAACTAACGATGAATCTACTCCCCCTGAAAGTCCGACAAGCGCCGAATTGAACCCGCTCTTTTTTATGTAATCGTGGATACCGAGAGTAATCGCATTAAACGAATCCTCGATATTGTCACTGTTGAGGTCAGTCTCTTCATGAAAACTGACTGACTTTTTATCTTCGAGGTTAATTATTGAAAGTTCTTCTTTAAATGAATCCGATTTGTGTATCAAATTACCTTTGGTATCAGATGCCAGACTCGTACCGTCGAAGACGACCTCATCCTGCCCCCCCACTAAATTACAGTAAAAAAACGGCTTTCCGGTATTTTTACTATGGTTGGTAATCAATCGAATTCTTTCAGAAATTTTCCCTTCCGAATAAGGGGAGGCTGAAATGTTGAGTAAGATATCTGAATTATTGGACGCTAATACCGTAGTGACGTTCTTAGCCGATCTGTCCCACATATCTTCACAAATCTGAATCCCGAGGTTGACCGTTTTACCCTCAATCTTTACTTTAACCGGATCTGAGTTAACTCCTGAGGTATAGTATCTATCTTCGTCAAAAACATCGTAAGTTGGGAGTTTGATCTTGTGCACCTTTCCTAAAAGTTTACCGTCTTGAATCACTCCTGCGGTGTTGTAAAGACTGTTATCGAGCTTCTCAACGAAGCCGACTATCACAACTATATTCTGACATTCCGATATCAGTCTGTCCAGTTCTTTCAGGTTATCGCTGACAAATTTATCATTGAATAACAGGTCAAGTGTCATGTAACCCGGAATTGTAGTTTCAGGAAGCAGCACGATATCGGCTCCATCACCGCGAGCCTTATCTATATATTGTATTGCTTTATCGGTATTTTCCTTTAAAGCGCCAACTGTCGTATTTATCTGAGCGAGAGCGACTTTCATATTTTCAGTTTTTTATATTGAACTCAGTATGGGACGGTTCATATTCGATCCACCTCACTACAACGTCATTAACTTTAGAGAACGAAGGACCTATGCTGAGTTGTTTTATCAGTGAATTTAAAGCGCCTCTATCGCCGAACGCTTTCACCTCAACTTCACCGCTGGGGAGGTTTTTCGCCCACCCCGTCAGGTTAATTCGTTGAGCTGATCGTGCAGCGAACCAGCGGTAACCCACACCCTGAACGTTACCTTTGACGATTGCATGCAAACCCGCATAATTCATTTATATCTGCTCATATGCCTTTGCTACGGCATCTTCCGGGGAATCGGCACTGATAATCCCCTCTATGCTCCATGTTTGAAGACCGATCACCGGTATATCCAGCTGAAGACAGTATGCTATTTCAGACAGAGTACCGTACTGTCCGTCTATAGCGATAGCGGCATCGATCGATCTCGCTATTATGGCGTTTCGGCCAATTCCCATCCCGGTCGCAATGGCAATGTCGATATATTGATTACCTTCTTCTTTTGTAGATGTAGGAAGAATACCCACAGTAATCCCATCGTTGGATTTTGCGCCTATGCATGCTGCTTCCATCACTCCTCCCATACCGCCGCACACGAGGATTCCCCCCAGCTTAGCAATTCCTCTACCCACCTGTTCCGCTATTTGCCTGATATCCTGACTTACGTCTCTGCCACCCAGAACTCCAATCGCAACTCTTCTGCCCGGTGTTGACTGCATTTAAGGTTCCAACCTGTGAATCATGCGGGGAAACGGTATCGATTCCCTGATATGTTTAAGACCGCAAATCCATGCAACCACTCTTTCGATACCCATCCCGAAACCCGAATGGGGAAAGGTGCCGTACTTTCTGAGGTCAAGGTACCATTCAAACTCTTTGACCGATAGACCATACTCTTTTAATCTTTTGTGAATGATGTCGTAATTATCCTCGCGCTCTCCTCCACCGATGATCTCTCCGTAACCTTCAGGAGCCAACATGTCCACCCCGAGCGCAAGATCATCATTATCATTATCTCTTTTCATATAAAACGCTTTCACCGCGGCCGGATACCTGTGAACCAAAACCGGTTTGTCAAACATTTCAGCAAGGATTGTTTCATCCTCTCCTCCAAAATCACCGCCCCATTCGAATTTATGCCCCGAATCGTTTAGTTTTTTTACCGCTTCCGTGTAGGAGATGCGGGGAAACGGGGGGACTACGTTCTCGAGATTTGTCAAATCCCTCTCGAGAATTTTCAATTCATCTGTTTTCGTTTCAAGAACCTTTTGTACCACGTAACTGACGAATTCCTCGGCGAGCTTCATGTTGTCTTCCAAATCGGAATACGCAACCTCAGGTTCCACCATCCAGAATTCCGTAAGGTGCCTCCTTGTTTTTGACTTTTCCGCCCGGAAAGTCGGGCCGAAACAATACACTCTTCCAAGCGAAGCAGCCGAAGCTTCGCTGTACAGCTGTCCACTCTGTGCGAGGTAGGCAATACGTCCGAAATATTCTGTTTCAAAAAGAGTGGTTGTTCCCTCACAAGAGGTGGGAGTAAATATCGGTGTATCTACGAGTACGAAATCTCTCTCGTCAAAAAAATCGCGGCACGCTTTGATAATCGTATGCCGTATTTTCAAAATCGCATGCTGCCTGCGCGACCGCAGCCACAAGTGCCGGTTATCCATCAAAAAAGCCGTCCCGTGTTCCTTCGGGGATATAGGATACTCATCAGCCACCTGGTGTATCTTTATTGCCGTGACTTGTATTTCATATCCCCCCTCGGACCTTTTTTCTTCTTTGACCGTTCCTGTAATTGAGAGCGATGACTCTTGTGTGATCAAACCTATCTTATCAAATACCTCATCGGACACATCTGATTTGGAAACAACCCCTTGTACTCTGCCTGTTCCGTCTCTGACTATTATAAATGCAATTTTTCCGCTTGATCTTTTATTGTACAGCCAACCGTTAATTGTGACTTCTTCATCAACGTGGCTTGAGAGGTTATTTATGTAAACTCTGTTCATTTATTTCCTTTTAGATAATTTTTTTACCATCCGGAGAGTGTTTGGTTTATTATCTCCGTAACCAATCTTTCCACAGCTTGATCCAAGCCGTCTGCACGCTCCTCAGGAGACGAAGCTGAATATACACCCCATCCAATAATTCCACCCTCAAAGAGATCAACATTTTTAATCTGATCGTACCAGACGATATCTATTGAAATACTTACCCTGAATTCCTGCACGTCTTCGTTCTCATCAAAAGTATAGGGCGCGTCCGATACTCTTGTTATTGTCCCCTGTATGATTGAATCTGCATTTTTTTTATCCGCAATCTGGAGGATATTTTCTTTGATAAAATTATCAAGAAGGGCATCGGTTACTTTTTCTTTTATTCCGAATTCTGCCGTTTCGTTTTCGAATAGCGGTATAGCGACAGATTTAATATGCCCCGGTACTGAGGAACCGGAAAACGAATATGGGCCGCAGGAGATAAACACGACTGACATCAAGATAAAAATATTTCTGGAATATTGATTAAATGTCATACTCTTTAATCTTCCTATATAATGTGCGTTCGCTTATGCCGAGAGATTCAGAAGACATCCGCCTGTTGCCTCTGTATTTATCAAGAGTGGATATAATCAGTTCCTTCTCCATATCCTGCATCGATACGTTTCCAACCTCTTTGTTACTCACTACAACAGCAGATTCTTCAAACGCGTCCGAATAATTAGTCTTTTCTGATTCCAAGCCTCCCCGGCGAGGTTGAAGCATCAAACGGTTTGCGAGCATATCTTTCATTTCCGATATATCATTCCTTAAAAGAAATAACGTTCTGATTATCATCTCCCGTTCCGCTGTGGCGCTGTCTTTCTCCAAATGAACGGGTAAATTTGTCGAACCGGTTGAAATCGTTTCTTCCTGATCGTACAGGTGTTTTTTAAGAACCTTGCCGGTGATTACTTTCCCCTTTTCAAGAACTATCAGACTTTCCATAAGATTCTTCAGCTCGCGCACATTCCCCGGCCAGTTGTGAGATTCAAGCATCTGAATCGCATCGTCAGTGAAACCGCCGAAAGTGATATTGAGGCTTTGTGCTCTTTCGTTTGCGAATATTTGGGAGAGAATCTCAATGTCGGCAACTCTCTTTCTAAGCGTCGGCATGATGATGCTTATTGATTTGAGCCTATAATATAAGTCTCTGCGAAATTCGTTTGCACTGACCAGCTCCTTCAGATTTCTATTCGTCGCCGCAATTATGCGAACGTTGAGAGTCCGGGTATTTGCGCTCCCGACTCTCTGAAACTCTTTTTGTTCGAGAACCCTCAATAATTTTACCTGCGTGTTCAACGGCATTTCACCTATCTCATCGAGAAATATCGTACCGCCGTCAGCTTCCTCAAAGTATCCTTTCCGGTCCGAATAAGCACCTGTAAAAGATCCTTTCTCGTGACCAAAGAGCTCACTCTCAATCAGCCCTTCGGGAATGGCGCCTGCATTCACGATAACGAGCGGTTTGGAAGATCTTCCACTCTCCTCGTGTAATGCCCTCGCGGCTAATTCTTTCCCGGTGCCTGACTCTCCTTCTATCAGCACAGATATATCTGTCGGTCCCACCTGCTCTATGGTTCTGACAACGTCCTTGATTTCTTCTGAAATTCCTATCAGTCCGTACTTCTTCTGAAGACGCTCGATCTTAGTTTCAGGAAGGCTTTTCATCTTGCGTTACCACCGTTCTTAATGTATCGCTTGAAAAATTCGACAGTTCTTTCAATTCCCTCTTCAATTTCAATTTCGGCTTTCCAGCCATATAGTCTCTCTGCCCTATCCGATGCAATACTACTTCGCCGCTGTTCCCCGGACACTGCAGGACCATGAGTCGCATGCCTTGTTGAATCGGTCTTTTTGCTTAGAATCTCATAGAGTTCATTGACGTCAATTTCAACTCCTCTTCCCGCATTGACAATTGAGTTATCATCAGCGCCCAAAACCTTTGCATTCAGTCGCACAATATCATCTATGTAGGTGTAATCACGGGTTTGTTTCCCGTCACCGTTAATCACTACATCTTCATTTTTTAGTAATTTCAACGCAAATATGGCGATTACCCCCGCCTCTCCATCGGGATTCTGGCGCGGACCGTAAACATTTGAATAGCGGAGAACGTTGAAATTCAAACCGTACTCGACATTAAAATAGTGTAGGTATTTTTCGAGCGATAGTTTTGAAACGCCGTAAGGTGATACCGGATTGGTATCATGATCTTCCGGTGCAGGATATTCAGACTGTTCTCCGTATATCGCTCCGCCTGTGGAAGCGAATATTATCTGCTTGACTCCTTTTCTTACGCAATTATTGATAAGGTTCAGACTCCCGATTATGTTTATATCAGCGTCCTCGGCCGGGTTATCCACCGATTTCCGTATATCCATTTGCGCTGCATGATGATTAATTACGTCAAAATTACCCTTGTCAAATATTCTCGAAACTTCCTTAGACCGGATGTCCATTTCATGGTAAACAACGTCGTCTCTCTTGTTTACTTCTTTTCCTTTTGACATATCATCAATGACCTCAACGTTATGTCCGAGTTCAACATATTTATCCACAATATGAGACCCTATGAATCCCGCTCCGCCCGTAACGAGGATATTCATTCTGCGACTGCTTCCTGATATTTCAGACCTCGCTGACCGATATCAGTTCTGTAATGTACACCCTGAAAAGAAACTCTGTCGACAGTGGCGTATACAACATCAAGTGAACCTTTAAGTGTGCTCCCTATACCGCTAATTGTAAGTACTCTACCTCCATTCGTGTAATACTCTTCTTTATCCAAAATAGTGCCCGCATGAAATATCACGACGTCGTTGTTCAGGTCGTCATCGAGCCCGGATATTTTATGTCCCACCTCATATTCAGCTGGATATCCCTCTGAAGCAAGAACAACGCATGAAGCGTGTTTGGATCTATCGACCGATGAGTAAGGTGGTGAAATTTCACCGGAAGCGGAGTCCATAAGCAGGTCAAGAAATTCGTTGCCTAACAAGGGTATCACGACCTGCGCTTCCGGGTCGCCAAACCTTACGTTGAATTCAACAACTTTCGGACCGTCAGAAGTGACCATAATTCCAGCATATAATAAACCCTTGAAAGGAGTGCCGTCCTGCGCCATCCCCCGTATGGTCGGTTCGATTATTTTACTTTCAATCTCTGATAACATCTCTTCTGATATTACCGGAGCAGGCGAGTAAGCTCCCATACCGCCGGTATTTGGGCCTTCATCGTTGTCATAAACTCTCTTATGATCCTGAGAACTCGGAAGAATAACGTAATTTTCACCGTCTGAGATGGCAAGAATCGACGCTTCCTCGCCTATCATGAGTTCCTCTATCAAGACCATGTCGCCGGATTTTCCAAAATCTTTTCTTATCATCATTGAATCAATACAATCTTTTGCTTCTTCGATTTTATTACAAATGACCGCTCCTTTCCCAGCTGCAAGACCGCTCGCTTTTACTACGCATGGGATTGTCTCTTGATTTATATATTGGAGCGCTTCTTCAGCATTATCAAAATATGCGTAATTCGAAGTGGGGATAGAATATCGTTCCATAAACCTCTTTGCAAAATACTTACTCCCTTCCAATTGAGATGCCTCCGCACTCGGTCCGAATATCTTAAGTCCCTCAGATTCAAAGGAATCGACTATCCCGTCAACCAGCGGTTGTTCAGGCCCGACAACAGTAAAATCAATATGTTCAGTCTTTACAGCCGTTATGAGACTTTCAATATCGGTAGTCTTGATATCCAGGAGTTCAACGTCTTTCATTCCGGGGTTTCCGGGGGCGCAATATATTTTCTCTACCCTATCGTCTTGAGCGATCTTCCAAACAAGCGCATGTTCCCTCCCGCCGGAACCTATTACAAGAATCTTCAAGCAGCGGCTCCTATTTCGTCTTCTATCTTTTTTATTTCATCCCTCAGTTCCGCGGCGATTTCGAAATCTAATTTTTCCGCAGCCGATGTCATCTCTTTTCGTAGTATGTCCAAAAAGTCGAGTTTATCCAGTTGATCTGAATATTTCTCCGAAATCGAGCTCAATCTTCTCTCTTTAGAAATACCTGAATACGAATCCGCCACTGCGGTCGTACGCATTACTTGTTCATCACTCTTTACTATAGTTTTGGGAATGATGCCGTGCTTTTTATTGAATTCCGCCTGTTTTTTTCTTCTTCGATTAGTTTCGTCAATTACCTTCTGCATAGAATTGGTAATTCTGTCGGCGTAAAACAATACCTTGCCTGACACGTTTCTCGCTGCCCTGCCAGCCGTTTGCATCAGAGAAACTTCCGATCTTAAAAAACCTTCCTTATCCGCATCAAGTATCGCAACAAGAGACACCTCGGGAAGGTCGAGACCCTCTCGCAGAAGATTTATTCCAACAAGTACGTCAAATTTATTTAACCGCAAATCTCTTAATATTTTTACCCTTTCCAACGCTCCGATTTCCGAATGTAAATATCGGACGTTAATTTTTATTTCGGTAAGATAATCTGTCAAATCCTCCGACATTCTTTTCGTTAAGGTAATAACCAGAACTCTTTCTCCCGATTCCACTCTCTCTCTGATACTCGCTACGAGGTGATCGATCTGCCCCTTAGTCGGTAATACCTCAATTTCGGGATCGAGCAAACCGGTAGGACGCACCAACTGCTCGATAATAACTCCCGCGCTCTTTTCTAATTCATATTCTCCCGGTGTAGCGGATACGTACACGAAACGTTTGATCTTGGACATAAACTCATCAAATTTCAGAGGCCTGTTGTCCAATGCTGACGGAAGCCTGAACCCATAATCGACGAGCACTTCCTTTCGAGCCCTGTCCCCATTGAACATACCTCTGACCTGAGGTAATGTTACATGGGACTCATCGACCATCACCAGAAAATCATCAGGAAAATAATCCAATAGAGTTTCCGGCGGAGCACCCGGTTTTCTGCCGGCTATAATTCTTGAGTAATTTTCAATACCGGAGCAATATCCCAACTCCTGGATCATCTCAATATCATACCGCGTCCTCTGCTCAAGTCTTTGCTCTTCAACCAGCTTATTTTCTGCTCTGAGCTCTTCAAGCCGGAGTGAAAGCTCTTCTTCAATTTCGACGATAGCGGCTTTCATTTTCTCCTCGGGTGTTACAAAGTGTTTAGCGGGATAGACCACCGTTCTATCCTTTTCATTCAATATTTCACCCGTCAGCGCGTCGATCGTGGAGATGTTTTCGATCTCGTCTCCAAACAACTCGATTCTGACAGGATGATCATCGTAAGCGGGAAATACCTCTATCACGTCCCCTCTGACCCTGAAGTTGCCCCTTTCGAGCACCGCGTCATTTCTCAAGTAGTGGATATTTACCAAACTCATCAGAACCTTGCGACGATCAATTTCTTCGCCTTTGTTCAGAATGACGCACATATCACTGAAGTCCTTTGGCGACCCGATTCCGTATATACATGAAACTGAAGAGACTACGATCACATCCTTTCGCTCCATCAATGCGCTTGTCGTCCGAAGCCGAAGCTTGTCTATCTCTTCATTTACCGAAGAATCTTTTTCGATAAAAGTGTCAGTAACGGGTAGATACGCTTCCGGTTGGTAATAGTCGTAATATGATATAAAGAATTCAACAGCATTTTTCGGGAATAGCGATTTGAATTCTCCGAAGAGCTGTGCGGCAAGAGTTTTGTTATGTGAGATGACCAGCGTGGGAAGCCCTAAATTTTTAATCACATGTGCCATTGAAAAGGTTTTTCCGCTTCCGGTGACGCCGAGAAGGGTGTTGTGGGCATTTCCCGACTTGAGAGCGGATGTTAGTTCCTTTATCGCGTTGGGTTGATCACCGCTCGGGTTAAAATTCGATTCTATTTCAAACAGTGCCATTATGACATATGTTCCCCAGTTATAACCCTAAAAGTTAGGTGGACTATTGATAATTATCAAGTAATATTGTCATAATATTTTGATGCTTTATTTTATTCTGAGTGCGTATACAAACTATAACCATACTAATTTACTCAGAAGTAAATGCTCGATTCCTGTTGTACCCTGAACCCGGAGCGCTAAGATATACATACCTGAATTCATATTCAGCCCGGTTCTCGCCGGCTGCCAGGTTACCGAATATCCGCCCAAGTCTCTCTCATCCTCCATTATACTTCCTACCAAGATTCCACCCAGGTCATACAGCTCCAATTTTACAGATGCGGGTTGCGGAATAAAAAATTTGATCGTTACTTCACCTTTATATCGGTTCGGCGAGCTTTGCAGTAACCTGATAGTATTATGATTTTCAGTTATGGGAAAATCGAATCTTGTGATGAGGATACCTCGCTCGGAATCAATCCATAATTTTTTAAACAAGTAGTCAAACATCTCCATTCCGCTTGTGAAAGAGGAGCTGCCATGAGGCTTGTGCACCGATTCAAGTCCGAATCCAAGGATGACGTAGCCACCTCCTCTGTTTCGGTGTATAATGGTTCCGGCAATTATCTTTTGCTGTGCGTCATAGTATATAAAAGGAGTGTTTTCTGTTGGTACGGTAATCGCATCAGGATCTGTTTGGTTGTCCGCACTTCCGGCGCCGGAAAGTGATGTGTAAACGGGTAATCCTGTATATTTCGCGTTATATAACAGAAGTTCGTTCCTGTTCCCCGCATGTGCAAGTCCGTCACCTTTGAACGGTTCGTACATACTCAGAAACTCCATAATCCTTTGTCCCGAATACAGAACATGCCCACCCTGATTTATGAAGTCGTTCAACGCCTCCAACAACGAAGTTACAGACGTTAACGGTGTTGCGCTCCCTGTATATATTATCACAGTTTTATAAACAAGATTATTCAGCGTCTGGTATTTATCAATGTCGTTCTCCCAAATGCTGAATGAATATGTTAATTCCAGACTGTCAAGCGGAGAGGCAAAGTATGTTAAGAGTTCATCACTGCCATCGAGTGAAATCAGGCCAACGTCCGCCTTTTTCACCATGATCTTCTGAGGCGGCATGAGACCGTCTATGACCCAGTATTTCGACCTGCCGACCGCATACGGAAACTCGGGTATAATTCTCAGATTGAAATTACCCGGGACTAACTCTACTTCGAACCTGCCCTTCTCATCAACGTCTGCTTCCGTGAATTTTTCATCCTCCATGAAGTATTGTATAATCCCCTGTACCGGTAAATCGTTGTCATCGACCATAGACCCGGAAACGATCACCCTTTTTTTAGGTACTAAAGAAAAATCAGCCGTGTATCTGTTTTTCCCCCGGAAACTCGTAACCAGGGAATCCGGATAAAATTTTGTATCATTGATTTTTATTACAACGTCATCGGAAACAATATTTATCTCATAGAGGCCCCGCTCATCCGTTTTCCCAGATTTCGATTCCTTGAGCGTAACGACTTCAACAAGTACTCCCGGTATAGGTGTTCTGCTTCCCGCTTGTGTTAAGGCACCTTCAACCGAAGTGATACCGAGATTAAGGGCGGAGACAACGACGTCAAGATCAAATGCAGAATCCTCCCTGTATCCTGCTCCATAACGCAACGCATTATAACGATTTTTTATTATAGAGCGGTTATTGGAATTCCTTAAAAGTGCTAACGCCCCCACTGCATATCCAAGAGAGACCAGCTCGGTGAAGTAGACCGAACCGTCCGGAGTCTGTAGTAATTGCGGCATATCCAAAACGTATTCGGATAACCGGGGTTGATCGGTGTACCCCTGCACAAACAATCCCGGTAATTCGTTCACCGGCGCCGGTGAACTCTCAGGATAAATCATCACAACCGGTGTTTGGGAATATTCGATCGCTCTTATGGCTTCCCATAAAAGTTCGTATTCCACCCCGAACATGACTTTCCAGGTTAATCCTATCACATCAGGTTTCTTTTTTCCATCGGCGATATCCATTAAATCGTCTAATATCAGGAGCATGTCAGAAAGATTCACGGTATAGCCGTCATTGAATATTGGAATGTACTCGAATGAGGAACTTGACGCTATACCCCGATCATCCCAGCTATCTGACCATCCCGCTGCCGAAACGGCAAGCCAATCCCAGTTACCGGCCTCCTCTTCTATTAGGAATTTTTCTTCTGTTTCCCTTGTTCTTAAATCTTCCGGACCGTAGGGATAGAATTCCGGAAGATAGCCTCCTATGAGAGCTATCCTTCTTTCATCTCCGTTATTTAAGGGTTTTTTACTGCTTGCTGCTTTCAGATCGGATATCACGTTCCTTAATTTGTGAAAAACGGAAGTATCGACCGGAACCGGTTCAGTCCTCTGATTAGTCAGCGCTATATCATCGTAAACGTGTTTTATATTTTTATCTGATTCAAATAATGCCATCATGCTGTCATCCGCCGTAACAATTATTGCGTCTATCAACCAGAGCGGTTGAAAGTCGGTTATCTTTCCATCCTGCACCATATCGTTAAGTTTTTGAATCCACTTTACCTGACTCAGAGTAGATTTTTCTCTCATTGCTCGCAATACCGTTATCCCGGCAACATCCAAGTCAGTACGATTTTGGACGTAGTAATCTTCATAATTTCTCGCATTCGGATCGGAATCGAGTGATATTATGAATCTTTCGTTAGCTGTCTCCTGCGCAAACGAGAATTGAATATGAGCGGAAAATGTAACCAGTAAGACAAGAGAGTTCGTCAACAATCTCCACGTTGTTAGTCTGTTGCTCGATGCTCTTTTATCCACTGCCATAAGACTTGCTTAGATCGAAATAAAGAGTTTAATCAGATACGTCGAATCTCTTTAAGCCAGGACTCCTCTTACTTCATAAACATCTGTAGAGGTGATTTGCACATCGACAAATCTGCCCGGGTCTATCTTCTCATCAACCACCACAATATTGTCAATCTCCGGTGCGTCTTTAAACGTTCTTCCGATTGAAACTCCACTCTTGTTTTTATACTCATCTATCAACACATTGAACGTTCCGTTCAACATCATTCTATTTTTTCTTTGCGATATTTCCTGCTGGAGCAGCATTATGCCGTCCATTCTCTCTATTTTAACCGCCTTTGGCACGTCATCCTGCATGAATCCCGCAGTTGTATTTTCTTCATGAGAATACGTGAATACTCCAAGTCTGTCAAATTCTGTTTCTGAAACAAAGTCATAAAGTTGCTGAAACTCCTCATCAGTCTCTCCCGGATATCCCACTATCAGTGAAGTCCTCAGCGCTACTTCATCATCCCTATTACGCAGATCTTCAATTAACCGTTTAATGGTATTTCCATCACTGCCCCGTTTCATAGATTTAAGTATTCGATCGGCTATGTGCTGTATCGGCATATCGATATAATTGCACACCTTCTCCTCTTCTTTAATAACATTTCGAAGTTCCTTTGTCAGGTGAGCCGGATGAACGTACATTAGCCTCACCCATCCCACGCCTTTGACACCGGATATTTCACGAACGAGATCATGTATCCTTACGTTCCCGTCTCCATTTGATTTTAAGTCCCATCCGTAAGTAGTGAGGTCCTGTGAGATAAGAATTATCTCTTTAACCCCCTTTGACAATAATTTTTCAGTTTCTTCGACGAGTGATTCGACGCTCCTGCTCTTTTGTAACCCCCGCATTGAGGGTATGGCGCAGAAACTGCACTCGTTATCGCATCCCTCGGCAATCTTGAGATATGCGTAGTATTTCGTCTCGTTCAGGAGCCTCCTGCCGGGACGGGCAAAGTGAGCAGCCTCGGTACCTCCTAAATGAGTCAATATATTCCGGAAATCTTCTACTCCGAAAAAAGCGTCTACCTCCGGTAACTCTTTTCTCAATTCGGATTCATAACGCTGCGACATACATCCGGCGACAAGGAGTTCAGACGCATGCCCGTTTTTCTTTATGTCTGCCGCATCAAGTATTGCTTCAATCGAATTCTCTCTCGCTTCTTCGATAAACCCGCACGTATTTATGATGATTACGTCCGCTTCTTCCGCATTTTCCACAATGTTGAATCCGGCTCTCTGAATACCGTTACCCATAACTTCGGAATCCACTTCGTTCTTCGGACAGCCGAGAGTTACTATCTTTACGTTTTTAGTCATATTCTCCTGCGTAAAATAACGAAGAGGCAAATGCCTCAGGTTCAAAAGGTTCCAAATCTTCCAAATCCTCACCGACACCAATATACTTTACAGGTATGTCAAGTTCATTGTTTATGGACAGAACTATACCTCCTTTCGCGGTTCCGTCTAATTTAGCCAGAACTATCCCTGTTACGCCAACCATTTCGTTGAATTCTTTTGCCTGACGGTGAGCATTCTGGCCGTTATTAGCGTCAAGAGTTAACAAAATCTCATGCGGAGAAGTCTCATCATCCTTTCCGAGTACCCGCTTTATTTTTTTCAGCTCCTCCATCAGATTTTTACTCGTATGCAAGCGCCCTGCCGTATCAACTATCAAAACGTCCATTCCTCGTGATTGAGCGGACGTGAGAGCGTTATGTGCCACAGACGCCGGTTCCGCTCCTCTGTCGCTTTTGACTAAATCAACTCCGGCTCTCTCCGACCATACGGTGAGCTGTTCAACGGCAGCGGCGCGAAATGTATCGGCGGCAGCCAGCAATACCTTCCTTCCAAGCCTTTTATGTAAATTTGCCAATTTTCCGACGGTGGTAGTTTTTCCGGTTCCGTTCACTCCCACGACCATTATAACATAAGGCTTTGCGGGTAGGTCATCACCAACGTCAATATCCCAATCCTGACCGGAGAATTTTGATCTGATCTCGCGGGATAGGAATCCATAAATTTCCTCTTCCGAAATATCAGCTTCAACCCCCGCTTTTAATTTATCAATTAATTCTGCCGCCATATCAATCCCCATGTCAGTTTGGATTAGCGCAGATTCTATATTCTCAAGCAGTTCCTCATCCAGATTCGATGCGCGGCTTACTGCCGCTGACAGCGTTGCCCGAAATTTACTTCGAGTCTTTGAAAGACCGGAAACGAATTTTTGAAAAATTGTTTTTATTGTGACTCCTTACTTAAATTTTCAACCCTCAGCAGTTTATAATAGTCCCGAAAATAAACAACGGACGAGTATAAAATGATCACTACGCTTCCCCATAGCCCGATTAATTTCATCCATTCCCAGTCCATGAACCACCCTATAATCATTATGGCGATGCCGTTTACAGCGATTTTCCCCGCCATGTTTGCCTGAGGCATAACACCCGTATTCTTTTTGACTTTTAACCCCAGATACGACAATATGAGGTCCCTGAAAATAAGAGTTGATACAAACCATATCGGAAAACTTTTTTCCAAAATTAGATATGAAATCAGTATAACTGTTACAATTTTATCACTTAAAGGGTCGAGCGCTTTTCCAACATCGGAAACCATTTTCATTCTTCTGGCTAATATCCCGTCCGCATAATCAGAAACGATCATCAGCGCGAGCATCAACAGACCGGGATAATTATCCCCGGCATCAAAAAACATTAAACATGGAACTGTCAACAATATTCGGCTGATAGAAATCCAGTTTGGCAAGTTGAAGTGTTTCATGCCGTTAATATGTTATCCTCTGCTACCCTCTTATTCACAACTAAGCTCATAATATCTTTTAATTTTAGGCTCTTTGTATTATCCCTCAGATCGATGAATTCTTTGGACATCACAAATTTAGCCGAAGGCGGTACTTCTATTCCATACTTCTGTGTCACCTCTCTGTTGGTGAAGAAATCGTAAACAGAATCATCGCAGACTATGCTTCCCCTGTCAAAAAGCACTATCCTTTGACAGGTTTCCGCTATGAAGGTTGTATCCTGAGAAATTATTATCAGCGTCTTTCCCTCATCCGATAACGAGTTGAAAATGTTAGAAAGATTTTCTATCTCGATTCCATCGAGACCGGCAGTCGGTTCATCTATGATATACAGGTCGGGACGAAGACTGAAAAGAATCGCTATTGCCGCTCTTCTTCGTTCTCCTGCGCTCAAAGTCGTGTGGCTGCGCTTTCCGAATACCGTAGGTTTCAAATTGACCATTTCTAAAGCTTCCTTGGCAGAGGAGATTGCTTCCTTTTCGTCTGTTCCTTTCGCCAATAGCCCCGCTACAATGTCGTCCAAAACAGTGTCCAGGTAAAATTGATTTTCCGGAAACTGAAATGACATACCGATTTTCATTCCTTTTTGCAAAATCTGAAATTCACCGGTCGATGGCTTTAGAATACCGGAAAGTAATTTTGCAAAAGTAGTCTTACCCGCGCCGGAGTTGCCGGTTACCGCGAGAGATTCACCTGCTTCCAAACTGAAATCAGATATATTCAGCTGAAATGAGTTACCGGTTGGAAGCTCATCATACGAGAAGTTGATTTTATTTAGATTTAATAAGTTCAAATTCCTCGTCCTGAATAATTTTTAGTCAGCTCCTCAAAAATGATTTCATGGGGTACGATATGATTTGCTTTCAGCAGCATCTCGCTGTCCCGTAGTATACTTTCCGGCTTTCCTTCGGATATAATTTCACCGTCCTTCATAATTAGAAGCCTGTCGGAATTCATTGTTTCAATAGGATATTGAGTGATAAAAAGAACCCCTCCATCTTTCTCGGTGAAGTCGTGAAGCATTTTTATAATCAACTTTGTGGAATAATGATCAAGATAAGTTGTTACCTCATCACAAATGATATAATCGGGCTGAAGAGCCCATACGCCCGCAAGGACGACCCTTTGTTGTTCACCTCCGGACAATTCTCCGGGATGCTTACCTCTAACGTCATTCAAGTTAAATAGATTCAGCGATGCATCAACTCGCTCTCGAATCGTCTTTACTTCAATTCCGAAATTTTCAAGCGTGAATGCTACATCAGCTTCCACCGAGCCGGCAATTAATTGCTCCGATGGGTTTTGAAAAATAACGGCGATCTTTTTTCTTGCGTTGGTCTTATCGGTTTTATCGACAACCCTCATCCCATCCACTTCTAAATACCCTGAATCAAGTTCATACACGCCGTTTAATATCATTGCAACTGTTGATTTCCCACAGCCGTTAGAGCCTATCAAAGAAACAAATTCCCCTTTTTCAATCATCAGCGAAAGATTCTTAATTGCAAATTCGTTATTGCCCGCTTGTCCGCTGAATTTATAGGATGCGTTAACCAGGTTTATCAACTGATCAATCCTTGAATTATCTCCGCCGTTCGTTGAGTCGCACCCATGTTATCGAGAATAACCTGCCCGGCGGCTTTTCCGGCTTTAAGTCTGAACTCTTCATCGGAGAACAGGCGGTCAAATATTTCCGTAAATTCCGTGCCGTTTTCCACTATAAATCCACCACCGGTTTTACTCAAGTAACGGGCTGTTTCCGAGCTTTTCAGTTTCGGTCCGTACAACACGGGGACTTCATAGACCGCGGGTTCCATAACGTTATGTACTCCGGGACCAAATCCGCCCCCTAAATAAGCAATATCGGCAAATCTATAGAGACCCGCAAGAATACCAACATTATCTATTATCAAAACCCTGTGAACTGCTGAATTAGAGTCCAGGTCGGAAAACCTTATAGAACTGATCTCGTTCGACAGTAGTTCTTCGGAGAATTTGGTTAAGAAGCTGTCGTGGGGCTCGTGTGGAGCCACTATCAAAGATAAATCCGGGTATCGTTCTAATATCCCGAATATTGAACTCATTAGTTTTGTTAAATCGGATCTCCAGATACTTCCCATTACCATCACTCTTTTCGCATCACAAAATTTAGAAATTTGTTCTTCATTCAGGATCGGCTCGCCCTTTCTTTCGATGACTCTGTCATACCGGGTATTTCCGAGAACTTTTATAGCACTCCCTTTAATTCCCAATTTTTTAAAACGTTCGGCATCCTCTTCTGTTACGGCTAAAATCACATCAATAAAACTGTAAACGAATCTTTGAAATATCAATATTACCGGTTTAAGTCTGTGCGAGTTCTGCCGCAATCTGGCAGAAATTATAACAACAGGAGTGCCGGATTTTCGCGTCCATTTTACTGCGTTTGGCCAGACATCATAGCCTGCTAATATCAAAACGCTCGCTTTTATCGCTTGATGTAGTCTCTTTATGGAATGCGGGAAATCGAACGGCAGGTATAACTTTAAATCCACGTTTTCGTCATTTACCCTTTTGTAACCTGATGGCGAGAAGAACGTCAGGATTATTTTGACCCCGTCTTGGCTTCTTTTCAAGGCATTGATAATCGGTTTCGCCTGTTCATATTCACCGTGTGACGCACAATGAATCCATACCGTTTTTGCGGGCGACTTATCGAGAGTCTTGATATCGTTCCTGCTTCTTATTCTGCCGGCAATACCTTCCCTCACTTTTTTATTGAACGGAGAAATAATTATCAAAAAGACTACAAACATAGGGAGTAAAAAGTAAGAGTAAATAAAAAACAGTATGAAGGATAATATAACTTTCATAGTTTTCTTGATAATTGTCCGACAACAGCTTCGTAGGCTGCGGTGGGAGTAATTTCTTTCATACAATTAAAGTGACCCAACGGACAGCTCTCTCTACCTATATGAGTGCAGGGTCTGCACTTCAGTCCCCTGACCTCTAAAACCTTACTATTGTCATTATACGGGAAAAAACCCAGCTCTTCCGTGGTGGAACCGAAAAAAGATACAACAGGGACATCCTGAGAAACGGCAACGTGCATCAGACCGCTGTCGTTAGTAATCACAGCGTCAACAGTTTTTATAATTGCCGCCGTCTCCGGGATAGTATAATCACCGGTCAGATCTCTCACATCGTTCTTCATTCTTCTTTTTATCTCATCAGCTGTTTGTTTATTCTCCGTGGAACCGATTAAGATAATTTGAGCGTCGGCATTTTCTATTAGATTGTCCCCTAATTCCGCATAATATTCGATAGGCCATCTTTTTGTATAAAATCCGGCTCCGGGCGCCATGGCGATTTTATACCTGTGCGAGCTCCTATTTTGATTGAAAATATCAATATTCTTGTTAGGAAACAGATCCAACCCCTTTCCATCATCCTCAATCCCGTAAGCCGATGCTGTTTCTAAATATCTTTCGGGCAGAGGTGTTATATTTCTGTATAGGTTTATACCGAATTTGATGAGGATGTACCTCTTCACAAGTCTTTTGTTTACTCTGCGCACTTTTACACCTCTTACTGCTCCGGTCATAAGGATGGAACGAAGGTTCCTGTGAAGATCGAATATCTCAGAATATCCCTTCTGACGTATAAATCTCCTCCACTTTTGTATCTCCTTGAGTCCATTTGCCGTATTGAACGGATGTATTTCGTCGAGGTAAGGATTATGTTCTAATAATTCACGGTGTTCATCTTTAACAAGATAATCGATCAGGGCGTCATCGAACCGTTGCCTTAATGATCGAATAAATGGAGTCGTAAGCAATATATCACCGATAGAACTTAATCTAATGATTAAGAATCGTTTACGTTCCATGTTACAGAATTATTAAATAAAAGTGCGTGCTGATTAGTTGAAAGTTAATTTGACCTGTCGATGTTAAATTGCACGAAGTTGACGAGCGCTTCCTTATAGATTGACTCTTTTATGCCTTCTATTGCGTCCAGTGCTTTTTGATTGTGGAATAAAAGCTTTTCTTTTGTGTACTCCAAACCGCCTTTTCCTCTGACAAAATCCACAACTTCTTCGAAATTCTGCGCTCCGTTCCTCTTTCTGAGCGCAACTACGAATTTTCTCGATTCTCTGAGTCTGCCGTTGGACAAAGAATGAATTACTGGAAGAGTCATCAAGTTCTCTTTGACGTCCCTACCGACAGGTTTGCCTGTATGCTTCTTTTTGCCTGTGAAATCGAATAGATCGTCTTTCAACTGAAATGCGATCCCGAGATTTTCTCCATAATCAGCCAACGATTTTCTATGTTCTGAGGAATCAGTCGTCGTCAGCGCCCCCATTTCGCAGGCGGCTGAAAAGAGTGAGGCGGTTTTATCGCTGATCATTTTAAAATACGTGGCTTCGTCCATCCCCGTCGACCGGTTCTTCTCCAACTGTAGGAGCTCTCCCTTACTCATCCGTTCAGCTGTTTTTGAAAGTACGCTGAGAGCATCGAAATCCTTAAGGTCAATCAGGTTTATCAACGCTCTGCTGAATAGAAAATCTCCCATCAGCACAGCGGTTTTGTTTTTCCACAGTGAACGAATCGAGGGTATTCCCCTCCTCTCCTCAGCCCTGTCAACAACGTCATCATGCATCAGGGTAGCAGTATGAAGCAGTTCTATTAGGACAGCGGAAGCGATTGAATTCTGATTTGTATTCCCAAACATACGGGCAGAAAGAATTACTAGTTTAGGACGCAGTAATTTACCGAATCGTCCCGCCATGTATCCTGTAATCCTGTTGATCAAGAAGACATCCGTCCGCATGGCGGACTTGTAGGCTCTTTTAAATAGTTTCAGGTCATCACCGATATTCTCGACGATCTTTTTCATTCTGATCTTTTCTGCTTTTGTAGATAAGAATAAGTCCAACGATCTGTTCCGTTAATTGCCCTTAAATTTGAAAGTGCAAAGGTAATCCACTGATTGTTGAAGGTCAAGTTTTAATGTCCCGTTAATCGAACTTGGCACATTTACACACACGCAATAACCGTGAATATCCATTTGACCGGGAATGCGAAACTCAAGTGAGCATATAGAAGATAAAGGCAATGCCGCTCAGGTACCTATTCTGTGTTTCCTTGAGGCGATTCCGGAAATGTAAATGCTTATCTCATAGAGAATGAGTAACGGTATTGCAAGCAACAGCTGACTTAGCGGGTCAGGAGGTGTCAGCAGGGCTGCTAATATCATAATGCCTACCAATGCATATCTTCGATAGTGCCTCATAAAAGCAGGAGTAAGTAATCCTATTCTCCCCAGGAAGTACGAAAGAACCGGCATTTCAAATATCAACCCGCTTGCAAGAATCATCTGTATCACAAAACCGAAATAGTAATTTATCGAGATATTATTTTCCACGCCCTCTACTCCGAATGCAAGCAGTGTGGGAATTATCAGCGGTATAATTACGTAGTATGCGAACGCTGCGCCGAGAATGAATGATAAGAAGGTAGCAACTATAAGAGTTGGCAGGTGCTTTTTTTCACTTTGGTAAAGTCCGGGTGAGACAAATTGCCACGCCTGATAAACGATTGTGGGCAGGGAGATTATAAATCCTCCTAAAACCGCAATCCACATCTTTACTATCAGCATCCCTTGAACCCTGAGGACTTGGAGTTTCAGGGGAGGATCCATTTCTTTCGTCGGCTCAATAAGAAAATTGACAAAGAAGTCTGAAAAAAAGAATGACAATACGCTGAAAATTGTAACTGATATCAAAACTTTGAGGATCCGCCATCTGAGCTCCTCGAGGTGGTCGAGAAAGCCCATTTCTCCGGCTTTTTTATCCTCTGTTAAGTCACTGTCATGGGAATTTTCCTCCTGCACCTATCCCTAATCCTTTCTAGCTCTTAATCAATTGCGGATTGCACGGTAAATCGAATATAAGAATCCTATTTGAAATGTTCCGAATGATATTGCTGCAAGATCGTCATATTTTTTTGCTCGGTTTTCATAATACTCAATATCCTCCGGATCAAATGCCATCGGCAAGGCGTTAAACGCTTTATCCGCCTCGAACTTGAACCAAACAGCTGCAATTCCCGATGCGGCTGTCAGAAGATATGCCGAGCGGGTGACCATACTTCCTCCGACGGATGTTATTTCAGGCTTAATACCTGACGATTCTGATGCCATAACCGGAGATTCCTGAACTAAGACTATAGTCATTATATTTTTCCCGGAAAGTTCTGAAGCTTCCAGGCGAACAGGCATGTAGTTTGCCATGACAATCTCAACCGCCGATTCTATACTGTTGAGAACGAAAGGTGTGGTGCCGACCTGAATTCCATCGATCACAACCTTAGCCCCAAACGGAATTGTATTCAATATTGTAAATCTTTCTATCTTTGCTTCGAACAGATAGACGCTGTCAGGTTCCAATATTCCCGACCATGTCCAATCAGTTGCAGACCAGACGTCGGAATTGCCGTCGGTAACGCTCAATTGATGGAAACCCGCCGGGATGCTCAGCGTATCGTTCGTAACGTAGCCAATCAGCGAATCATCTATATATAGAGTTAAGCCGTCGCGCGGTGCGGTGATCAAGATAGATGACATTTCAATATCGCTGTCACTGCCGGATTGAGCTTCTATCATACCGGTTTGTAATAGCAGCGTTAAAGTGAGAATAAGTACCTTATTCATCCACTTGAACCAAATTTGAGTAGGCGTAAACATATTTGTCTTCAGCCCCGATAAAAATCTTTCCCGCGTGTTCGATGGGGGCGGTTCTGACTCTTCCGTCAAGTTTCTCCTGCCAGACTATTTCACCCGTTTCGGCGCTCAAGCAATATAAATTATGATTTAGTGACCCCACATAGATATAGTTGCCTGAAACGAGTAATCCTTCACTCACCGGAGCTGATAAGTCGCTCTCCCAGATTAAATTTCCTTGAGATAAGCCGATTTTATAGAGAATACCGCTTCCGCTTGCTATAAATAAGGCGTCATTGCCTATCGAAGCCATGGAATAAAAACTTCCCTCTCCGCTGAATTCCCAGTTAATTTCGCCTGTGATTTTATCAAGAGAATATATACGTCCGGACAGATTAGCTGTGAAGAGATCAGCGCCATGAACAATCGGTGAGGAGAATACAGGCGCTGCCGTTAAGTATTTCCATTTCAATTTTCCGCTCGAAGCGTACAGCGCATAAACATAACCGGAGTCGTTAGCCGCATAAATCAATCCCTCGGACTTTGTTGGTGTAGAATGAAAAGGCTTCCCGCTCTTAAAGCTCCACTTTACCGTCCCTGTTTCCGCGTCGAGACAAAACAACTCTCCGTTAGCGGTCGTTACATATAAAAGCTCTCCCACAACAAGGGGCATTGATTCTACGGGACCTATTTTTTTCTGCCACACGTAAATTCCGTTTCTGAGTTCATAACCGAATAAAGTTTCGTCACCGCCCACTCTTCCGAAGTAGCCATGTATGCCGTCTATTGCAATTCCTTTCCCGATAGATTTCTCCAAATTTAATGACCCTAATGATATACCTGTTTCGTGATCGAGTGCGACGACTTTACCTCCCATCGTGGCTACAAATATTTTGCCCTGTGCCGCTGTTAAATTCCCGTTGGGTGCGTGATCCACAGAGGATCTCCATAGCTGAGTCAACGGCGGTTTCACCTCGTTAAATGCCTTGCCGTTATGTTCGGGATTGCCCCCGAGCTGTGTCCAGTCTGAATCCTTATTTATGGTGGATATATTCGTCACCTTGATCGAACCTGGACAACTCAACATTGCCAATAGCATCAACGACGTCATTAAGTGTATAAGTATCATGCCGTCAGAAATCCCAGCCGAAGAAAAATTGTTTATAGATTGTATCAGGCCAATCCCGAAAATCAGTCCTTCTTCCTATATCATATCTCAGAACGAGAAACCCCCCTATCCTGAATCGAAATCCTACTCCGTAACTCCCTTTGATGTCTTCCCACCTGTCATCAAACAATTCACCATTATAAACGTTACCCATGTCAAAGAACACAGCGCCCCTGATACCTCTAAATCCAATGGTACCAAACGGAAATTTAATACCCAGCTGGTCGATGAACGGGAATCTGTATTCGTTGTTGATTAAAAATGCTCTCGTTCCCCAAACCTGAAAACGCGGGTATAGTCTCAGTGTCCATGAACCACCGAGATAGAATCGTTGTACCTCCCTGTCCGGATTTCCCTGGCTGTGTAAGTACATTAATCTCGTTGCAAATGAAGTTCGTCTCGTGAAACGAAAGTATCTTCTGTAGTCGGCAATGAGTGTATAGTAGTTTAAGTTGTTGTACCGAACATCATTTGTATATCCAATTGATAAACTAATCCTTTCACCGTCGAGCGGACCTGTGGGTCCCCAAAGCGAGTTGTCTTTTACGAATCGCAGGAAATTAACGGCGAGCCACGCCTGCCGGGAATCGATACCTATCCTATCCTCGTCGGAGTAACTTAGGCTCGTGGAAGCTTCTATCCTTTTGAAAAATGAGAGCGGATACGAAACGGACAAAAATCCGCCATATCTTCTCTCGTCAAAAAAACCTTTGACTCGATTGAACCTCCTGTTATTTAGGTGAAAAACACTGTAGGCGATATTTGTTCTTCCAGCCAGCGATATTTTGGTTACCGCCACGTTAAAACTCTTTAGTAATTCACCCGAACTTCGTGCGTTATTGTAAACGAGAATATAATATTGATTATTCCCGAGAATATCAGAAAAGGCGAAAGCCGCTCCTCCACTCGTACCGAATATCGGGTCCTGGGTGACCTGGCTTTGCGCTATGTCGAGGCTGTAACCGCTTTTATATTTCTTGCTGATGGACGAAACGTCCTTTTTCAATATACTATGACTCCATAATCCCGTTCGGTTGAGAACAGCGACCTCGTTATCGACCTTTATTTCGTGCGTCTTATATTTTTTTAATTTCATGATCTTGAAACTAAAATCCTCAAATGCAGTAAATATGAGCTCTCCGTCGTCACTCAGTACAGGGTCCAGCGCGGAAGTAGTAAAATTTGTAATGCGGGCAGCCCGGTATTTCTTCAGATTACTCACGGGCATTTTGTTTAAAGAGGCAGAAATAATATTTAATCCGCCCTCTCTATCTACCGGGATCAGCATCCATATATTATTCATGCCTCCCCGGTCTGAATAAAAAATAATCTTTCCATCTTTGGTCTCTTTTGGCGCCCGGTCGTTAAAATTTCCAAAAGTGAGATATCTTATCTGTAGATCTTTGATTCCGACCTTGAAGAGGTTGTATTTACCCGCAGGTCCTGTTTGTGTCCGGTCCGATGCGAACAATATCTGATTTCCATCCGGCGACCAGGAGGGATCTCTATCGTCGTAAAAATCATTGGTCAATTTTAACAGATTATCATCAGATAGATCGTACACATAAATATCGTTATATCCGTTTCTCGATAATCCGGCAAATGATATCTTTTTCCCGTCCGGCGACCAGGAGGGAGAGGCAATCGAAACTAAATCTTGAAATAACAACGGTGGAAATTTATGACCGTTATCAAGGCTGATTCTGTGAATAACGTCTGTCTCACCGCTTTTTGTAACAAATATGAGAGTGCGGTTTTCACTGACGTCGATTGAGGACCTGAAAAGATGAAACGTCTCATAATCGCCTGATTTTTCGCCCACAAGCACAACTTCAGGTTCATCATGCTTTAGCGCATCAAATGGCTTTTGATAGATTCCCGAATATCCCATTTTATTTCCCACGTAGATCACCTGCTTAATTCCGTCTTTATCCGTGTAAATTGTGGGCTTGGAGTTAAATCCATCCTCATCTACAATTGACGAAGCCATTTGCGGCTTATCCTTCTCTTCTAAAAGGGGATAATACTTTTTCTTCAAGTGATACGTCCACTGACGGTTCAGCTCTTTGTAGTCCACGCCGAGGGTGTATTTAACTACCTCACTGAACTTGGAGTACAGCCAGTAATTTTCCATTATAAGCAAAATCTTCTCTTCGCCGTATCGCTCGGATATGAATGAAAGTAAGTTCTCTCCCTCTTTATACATTAAGTATGATCCGGCTATTGTGAACAGCTGATCGACCGGAACCAGATAATTATTAAGTACGGCGTCTCTGATAACCATTTCCGCCTGAGTATCCGATTCTCCGGACCAAAATTCTGCCAGCCCTTCCGAAAACCACAGGGGTGGAAACTTAGGAATTAAGACTCGATGGTTTTTCTGCACCCGCACAAGTTTGCTGTGCATGAACACGTGGTTCAATTCATGCCGTATCACCCGTTTAAACTGGGATATCGAACCGTCACTTGGAATTACAACACGTCCCTTAAAATATTCGAAAAACCCGCCTACACCCTCCGGGAGGATATTGGGTATGACGTTTGTTTGCTGAAAGTACAGATGCGAACTGTAAAATATTAACGGTACCCGATAGTTCAATGTGTGATTGTATTTATTTTGCAGCAGTTTGTACGACTCCTCGGCGTATTTTGCTCCGATAAGAGTCAGCTCCTCCATATCGGGATCGTAATAGATGTCGAAATGATCGGTCGAAAGCACCTGCCATTCAAAATCTGTGTACTGAACTTTGTTCCTCCCGAACGAATGGTACTGTGCGTCCGCGATCTCAGCCACACTCATGAGAATGATCAATGAACACCAAAAACGCCTATCGACAATCAATTTCAATTGATAATAATTTCCGCTCATTTCTATTTCTTTAGCTCTTCAACTATCTCATACGGGGTTTGAGTTCCATTTTGATCTCCGGAGAGAATTTTGTCCAGTAGTCTATTTCGCTTATCTGTCCAGAATTTCTGATCTAATTCCTCACTAATAATTTCTTTTACCCTTTTTCTTAACCTGAACGTCCGTGATTTTTCTTCTGTCTGCTCTTTTTCCATCCAATCATGATGTTCGCTGATTGCCGCGATAAGTTCTTCTATCCCCTCGCCATTGATCGCGCTTGTTTTTATGACCGGTGGTACCCAGCCGTTATTATCCCGAAGATGCAGAGAGTTGGAAATGCTCGCATAAGCCAGATCGGCGCCTTCGCGGTCGGATTTATTTAGAACGAAAATGTCAGCGATTTCCATCAGACCGGCTTTCATGGCTTGAATATCATCTCCGGATTCAGGAACAAGAACAACAATGGTCGTATCGCTCGCTTCGGCTATCTCAAGTTCTGACTGCCCGACTCCCACTGTCTCAATCAGTATTACGTCTTTTCCTGATGAATCAAGTATGTCAACTACTTCATCTGTCTTTCTCGATATTCCGCCGACGCTCCCTCTGGTCGCCATGCTCCTGAAATAAAGATCATCGCTCTGTGCGTATTCCTGAAACCTGATTCTGTCCCCGAGCAGTGCGCCTCCCGTGAACGGACTCGTAGGATCGACGGCAACTATTCCGACGCTCCTCTTCTGTTCTCTGAATAATTTGGCAAGATTATCTACTATAGTACTTTTACCAGCCCCCGGGGGGCCCGTAATCCCGAGTCTATGCGCCTTTCCGGTATGCGCAAAAATACTGTTTAGAAGTGCCTTTGAATCATCGGAATTATTCTCAACTAAGCTGATAGCCCTTGCTATAGCTCTGCGGTTACCGTTGAGGATATCTTGAACATCAAGCATCATAGTGAGTATTATAATACTTCGTAAGACGCTGCCACGCAAGCCGAATTCCCCTTAATACAATTTTTCTCCCGGCTCTATCATCTGATTAAACTCAACGCCCCTTACAAATAATACAATTCAGCAGAGCGCCGTAATCTATTTTAAATTACTTTAGTTTAATTACTCCAAAAGAGATAAAAATACTTTAATGTCGTTCGTAGGTAGCTTGCATGCATAGTCCTCACAGACATATGCCGTTGCTTTTTCGCCTATCATATTCATTGATTTCATTATAGGCAAATTCTCACTCGTGAAATTGTTCCTGTTCTCCACATCGGCAAGCAACACAACTTTGTTAGGGA